>NZ_BRCD01000002.1:0-233757 GCF_023707945.1 Sporosarcina sp. NCCP-2331 | reverse complement strand
TCAACTATTTTCAGTATACCTTTTCATTGTGAAAGTGAAAAGGATTTCATACGGATTCATACTTTTCCTCGGGTAATACTTGCAATTTTTAATTGCAAAAGATACAATTTAGACATCAACACCTTGCGGGAATAATGAATAATGGGGGCGTCTCCATGGATATAGAAGTTCAAGATACTTACAAAGAAAAAGCAATAAAGCAACTTCATGCGGATGCTGATAAAATTGCAAAGTTAATCAAGGTACAGATGGATAATTTAACGATGCCGCAGTGTCCGTTATATGAAGAAGTGCTTGACACACAAATGTACGGCTTGTCCCGTGAGATTGATTTTGCTGTGAAGCTGGGTCTGGTTGAACAGGAAAAAGGCCGTGAAATCATTTCGATGCTAGAGAAAGAGTTAAATATCTTGCACGAACTGTATACAAAAAAATAAATGAAAGACTCAAACTTCTAAAACGGTTTGAGTTTTTTATTTAGGACGACGAGGTAGCCAGCAATGAAGACTTATATGAACCGAATTTTAAGAAATTTTGACTATTCCCTATTCGCAGTTTATTTGTTATTATGTCTATTTGGTTTAATAATGATTTACAGCTCAAGCATGGTGTGGTCAGTAAATCGATATAATGATGAACCGACGCGCTTTTACAGCAAGCAAATCAAAAGTCTTGCTCTCGCGGTTCCCGCCTTCCTGGCTGCATCAATTATTCCGTACCGGCATTACCGCAATAAAAAATTCCTCTACGTGACCGTCGGTGTGATGTTTGCACTGCTTATTACGGTTAAGATTGTCGGTTTTGGAGATGCAGTCGGTGCAAAAAGCTGGATTGCTTTAGGAAAGTTAGGTAATATTCAGCCAACGGAAGTAGCGAAGATTGCTTTCATCATCTATTTTTCAGGTGTATTTGCCAATAAGTTTTATGCGGGCACCCTGGATGAAATCAAAACCACTATATTTCCGACGTTTTCCATACTTACATTTTCTTTGATATTAGTAATGTTGGAGCCTGATTTTGGAGCAACGATGATCTTATTTTTACTCGCTGTCTCCGTAATTGCCGCAAGTGGTATGAAATGGAAGAATTATTTGAAAATCAGCTCTGTTTTTGCTGTACTAGGAGTGGGATTAGGCCTCCTTTTATGGATAAAGTGGGATGATGTCATGACAGGTTCGCGTGTCGGACGAATTCTTGCCTATACTGATCCTTTTGAATATATGCAGGGATCAGGACTACAAATAGTCAACGGCTACATTGCAATCGGTGCCGGCGGCTTGAAAGGGGTGGGGCTTGGAAATTCTATACAGAAACTTGGATATTTACCGGAACCTCATACAGACGTCATTATGGCAGTGATATCTGAGGAGATGGGGTTGATAGGGACAACTATTGTCCTTGGCGGTTTGTTTTTCATTGTCATGAAAGCGTTTATCGTTGCGCTGCGCACAAAAGATGCCCATGCACGTATGCTGGCTGCAGGAGTCGGGAGTTTGATAGGTATTCAGACTTTTGTAAACTTAGGCGGTTTAACAGGATTGATCCCATTGACAGGTGTTACGCTGCCATTCATCAGTTTC
Organism: Sporosarcina sp. NCCP-2331; assembly: GCF_023707945.1. Taxonomy (NCBI): domain Bacteria; kingdom Bacillati; phylum Bacillota; class Bacilli; order Caryophanales; family Caryophanaceae; genus Sporosarcina; species Sporosarcina sp. NCCP-2331. Next base: position 232,177 of record NZ_BRCD01000002.1, on the reverse strand, counting down.
GGCGGTACGTCTGTTGTCTTCCTGTCTATTGCGCTGGGCATACTGATGAATGTATCGATGTTTGTTAAATACGAAAAAACGAAGTAGAGAGGAATGTGTTATAGGTGGAGAGAAGAGAAATTAAAAAGGTACTGGTCGCAAACCGGGGGGAAATTGCGATCCGTGTTTTCAGAGCATGTACAGAGTTGAATATTGCGACAGTCGGGATTTACTCGGCAGAAGACCGGGCTTCTTTGCACCGCTATAAGTCTGATCAGTCATTTTTAGTAGGCGAAGGAAAAAAACCGATTGATGCGTACCTGGATATTGAGGGGATTATCGAGATTGCTAAAAAAGCGAATGTCGATGCGATTCACCCTGGTTACGGATTCTTGGCAGAGAACTCTGCATTTGCATCGCGTCTGGAAGAGGAAGGAATCATTTTCATTGGCCCTACATCCAGACATTTAGAGATGTTCGGCGACAAAGTAAAAGCGCGTGAGCAGGCCATTGCTGCAGGTATCCCTGTGATTCCGGGAACTGACGGACCGGTAACTTCTGTTGAGGAAGTTCGGGAATTCGGTGCGCAGAATAAATACCCGATCATTATCAAAGCTTCATTGGGCGGAGGCGGCCGCGGGATGCGGATCGTAGAATCTGCAGAGGAAGTGGATGAAGCATATAACCGGGCGAAATCAGAAGCGAAATCTGCATTTGGTTCTGACGAAGTATATGTGGAAAAGTATATTAAACAGCCTAAACATATTGAAGTGCAGATACTAGGAGATACATATGGAGATATTGTCCATTTGTACGAGCGTGATTGTTCGATCCAGCGCCGTCATCAAAAAGTAGTTGAAATTGCACCTTCTATTTCGTTAACCGATGAGTTGAGAGAAGCTGTTTGTGAAGCCGCTGTCAAATTATCAAAGAATATAGGGTATATAAACGCTGGTACTGTCGAATTTTTAGTAGCTGACAATGAATTTTATTTCATCGAAGTGAATCCGCGCATTCAAGTGGAACATACGATTACTGAAATGATTACGGGAATTGATATTGTCCAGTCGCAAATATTCATCGCGCAGGGTGATAAGCTTCATTCGGAAGTAATCAATATACCGCAGCAGAAAGATATCCCGCTGTTTGGTTACGCAATTCAGTCACGTGTCACAACAGAAGATCCTTTAAATGATTTTATGCCGGATACGGGCAAGATGTCTGTCTATCGTTCAGGCGGAGGATTCGGTGTCCGTTTAGACACAGGAAATGCATATCAAGGTTCTGTCATCAGTCCGTATTATGATTCGCTGCTTGTAAAAGTATCGACATGGGGACCGACTTTCAGCAATGCTGCAGCTAAAATGCTCAGAAATTTGAAGGAATTCAGAATCCGCGGAATTAAAACAAATATTCCTTTCCTTGAAAATGTTGTATGCAACGAGGACTTCTTATCAGGTGATTACAATACAAGCTTTATTGATGAAACTCCTGAACTGTTCGAGTTTGCGAAAAGACAAGACCGCGGAACGAAGATGCTCTCTTATCTCGGAAACGTTACGATCAATGGATTCCCGGGAATCGATGATCCGACAAGACCTGTTTTACATCCAGTCCGTATTCCAGCAGTCGATCCGAAGACAGCGCTTCCAAAAGGAACAAAGCAAATTTTGGATGAACAGGGCGCGGATGGTCTCGTGGAATGGGTACGCAGGCAGGAAGATGTATTATTGACCGATACGACATTCCGCGATGCGCACCAGTCTTTATTGGCCACGCGAATGAGAACAAAAGAGCTGACGCAGATCGCAACGGAAAGCGCACACCTGCTTCCAGATCTATTTTCATTTGAAATGTGGGGAGGCGCCACATTTGACGTCGCTTATCGTTTCTTGAAAGAAAGTCCATGGGATCGACTGGAGAGATTGCGCGAGCAAATTCCGAATGTTTTGTTCCAGATGCTTTTCAGAGGGGCGAATGCAGTCGGCTATACGAACTATCCCGACAACGTCATCCGTGAGTTTATTAAAGAGTCTGCAGCTTCGGGAATCGATGTATTCCGAATCTTTGATAGTCTGAACTGGATTAAAGGCATGGAAGTGGCAATTGACGAAACCCGCGCATCAGGTAAGATCGCAGAAGCAGCCATCTGTTACACAGGCGATATTCTCGATGACAGCCGCGCGAAATATACAGTCAATTACTATAAAGAAATGGCGAAAGAATTAGAAGCGGTAGGCGCACATATTCTGGCTATTAAAGATATGGCGGGTCTCTTGAAACCAGAAGCGGCATATCGTTTAATTTCAGAATTAAAAGATTCCACTGAACTGCCGATTCACTTACATTCTCATGATACGAGCGGTAACGGAATTTTCATGTATGCAAGAGCGATCGAGGCGGGTGTGGATATTGTCGATACTGCCATCGGTTCAATGGCAGGCATGACCTCTCAGCCTTCTGCCAATTCACTTGCTTATGCAATGCAGGACAGCAAGCGGCAGGTTCGGGCAGAAACCGAATCTCTGGAGAAACTTTCACATTACTGGGAAGATGTCCGCAAGTACTATAAGCCTTTTGAAAGCGGCATGAACAGTCCGCATTCGGAAATTTATGTACATGAAATGCCGGGCGGCCAGTACTCCAATCTGCAGCAGCAGGCGAAAGCGGTCGGTCTGGGCGAGCGCTGGGAAGAAGTGAAGGAAATGTACACCCGTGTCAACTTCTTATTCGGAGATATCGTCAAAGTGACACCTTCTTCAAAAGTAGTAGGGGACATGGCTCTCTTCATGGTTCAAAACGAGTTGAATGAACACTCAGTCATTTCTCGCGGCCATTCAATCGACTTCCCGGAATCGGTTATCGAATTTTTCGAAGGATCGATTGGACAGCCGTACGGAGGATTCCCGAAAGAATTGCAAGAGGTTATTCTAAAGGGCCGTAAAGCCATTACCGTGCGTCCCGGAGAGTTGCTTGAGCCGGTTAATTTTGAAAAAGTGATGGAAGAATTAACAGCGAAGATGGAAAAACCGGCAACTATGCATGATGCCCTTGCACATGTTCTCTATCCGAAAGTTTTTGAAGAATATATTGAAACGAAGAAACAATTCGGTGATGTATCTGTCATCAGTACGCCTCAATTTTTATACGGTCTGCGTTTAGGCGAAGAAATTGAAGTTGAAATTGAAGTGGGTAAGACACTGATCGTGAAACTTGTATCCATTGGAGAACCTCAGCCAAACGGTACACGGGTGCTGTATTTTGAATTGAACGGCCAGTCGCGTGAAGTCGTCATTCAAGACATGCACATCGAGACGAAAGATGTGAAGAAGCAAAAGGCGGATCCGTCAAATGAATCCCACATCGCGGCGACCATGCCGGGAACTGTATTGCAGGTGGCGGTTTCATTGGGAGCTAAAGTAAAACGCGGAGAGCACTTGCTTATAACAGAAGCGATGAAAATGGAAACTACGATTCAGGCTCCGTTTGACGGGGTAGTAAAAGAGATTTACGTAGGGCCCGGGGATTCTATCTCGACCGGTGACCTGCTCATTGAAGTAGAACATTGATAAACAGCTCCTGCAGATCGTTTAACGCTGCAGGAGTTTTTGTGAGGCTGGTAATGAAATAAAAAAAGCTCAGCCTGTAAACAGCAGCTGAGCTCTTTTAACGAAGTCGGTTATTTTGAATGGCTGCGGGAAACGAGCAGCACTAAGTAGGTAAGTAAACCGAAAAGCAATGTAATGAACAATGAATGAAGCAGGGCAACATAGAGATTTAATCTAGTAAGTACGACAATCATGCCGGTTGTTGCCTGTGCCAGAACCAATAAAAAGGCACTGATCCAGCCCCAGTAGATCACACGCTGATCACTGTAGTGTCTGATTGCTTTGATCGCTATGAAGCCGATCCAAACCAGGATAAGAGCAGCAGCGAGGCGATGGCCCATCTGCACCCACTCGTACATGCTCTGCGGTAATTTGAATTCTCCATTGCGGCACATCGGCCAGTCGGAACAGGCAAGTCCTGAACTGGTATGACGCACGAGAGCTCCTGTATAGATTACGAAATATGAATAAATGGTTACTCCGATTGTATGAAACTTGAGAGAAGAACCTATCCTGATCTTATCTGCATCAAATTTCTGATCTACTTCAAAAATCAGCAGTGTCAGTAAAAAGACAGCCGAGAATGAAATGAGCGAAATGCCGAAGTGCAGAGCCAGGATGAAATCGCCTTGTCCCCACAATACTTGAGCTGCTCCAATCAGTGCCTGAAGAATTAAAAAGAACACAGCCATGAAAGCAAGAAACTTTGTTTCGCGTATATGGCCAAGGGCTTTCCAGGACCACACTGCCAGAACAACAATCAATATGCCTACGCTGCCTGTTACAAGACGGTGGGAGAATTCGATGAGAACCTCAGCGGTAATTTCATCAGGAATCAATTGGCCATTACAGCCGGGCCAGTGTCTTCCGCAGCCCATTCCGCTGTCTGTCTTTGTGACGAGCGCTCCTCCGAGCAAGATAGCGAGCATGCCGATGGTGGAAGCAACACCAAACCATTTTAAAAACCGATTATATCGCAAGTATGAGACACCTTCTTCTATGAATTGACCTAGTGGCCGGTCTATTGTTGTGTTGCCCAATTGCATAGAAAAAAACAGCATGCAGCTAAAGCCGCTGTCTGTATTTGCCATGCAGTTGAATTATTCGTTTCATGTTTTATAATATAGAAAATCACATTGAAACACAATGCCATGAGCTGATAAAGCTTCAGTGCGTAAGGCTTTTCACAAATTGTTCATAAAAAAGCCTCTTTAACTTCACAATTCTCTTGTAGAAATGCTTTACTATATAGTAGGTGAAGGACAAAGACGCTCAGGTTGCACGAAACTGCTATAAATTGCGAAATGGTGTAGAAATTACCGACGAATTTCGATATAGTAAGTGTTAGGGTCTTTGCTGAAAACTTTGAAAGGAGGGTTATTATGTCAAACGGTCGAACGCTTTCGACAGTTGCAGATCCCAAAGTGGAGTCGATTACCTTATGGAAAGACTTTTTGGCGCTTATCAAAATAGGTATCGTCAATTCGAATTTGATCACTACGTTCACCGGTCTTTTTTTGGCATTTCAATTCACTGGGAAAAGTTTTCTCCATAATTTCGATTTGTTGGTATTTGCAATCTTGGGTACCGGGTTGATCATTGCAGCTTCTGGAGCACTGAATAATTTGATTGACCGGGATATCGACCCGATTATGTCGAGAACAAAGTCGAGACCGACAGTAACAGGCAGATTTAAAACGCCTGCTGTGCTGACGCTGGCCATTACATTTCTGCTTGCCGGAGAGGTTTTGTTATTCTCTGCTTCCGCAATGGCCGGCTGGCTGGGGATCATTGGAGTACTGGCTTATGTTGTTCTATATTCCATGTGGTCAAAGCGCCGTCATGTCAGCAATACAGTAGTAGGAAGCTTGTCAGGTGCCGTTCCTCCTCTTATCGGATGGGCTGCGGTTGATCCGGCACTGCCGATGGGCGCATGGGCACTGTTCCTGATCATGTTCATATGGCAGCCTCCGCATTTTTATGCGCTGGCTATGCGCAGAACAGAGGAATATCGTTCAGCAAACATCCCGATGCTGCCGGTAGTAAAAGGTTTCGAACGCACGAAGAAGTCTATGCTCATATGGGTATTGTTGCTATTCCCGCTGCCTTTCCTGCTGCAAGAACTTGGTACAGGATTTGTAGTATTTGCAACTTTGTTGAATGTCGGGTGGCTTTATCTTGCACTTAAAGGATTTAAAGCTAAAGAAGATCTGAAATGGGCTACTTCAATGTTTATCTACTCGTTGAATTACATGACAATCTTATTTGTCTCCATGATTATTTTCTCTATATTCATCTAACGTTTCGGAATTCTTTCTTTAAAACAGGAATTCATCATAGAGAGGCTTCTAGTCCTCCATAGTAGAAAAACATTTTTTTAGAAAGAGAGGTATTAGTTAGCGATGATTAAAGGACTCAAAAAGTGGCGTCTCTTTTCATTATTGGCGGTTTTCGCAGTTTTCTTAGCAGGCTGTGGACAAGAGCAGCTTTCAACATTCCATCCGGCAGGGCAAGTCGCTAAAGATCAGTTTAACTTGCTGCTGTTATCATCAGGAATCATGTTACTAGTCATCATCGTAGTAGTAGCAATTTATTTAGTTGCACTAGTACGCTTCAGACGTTCCAAATTGGGTGAAGATTTTGTGCCTGAACAAGTGGAAGGAAGTCATACACTTGAGATGGTCTGGACATTCATTCCAATCGTTTTGATTCTGATCCTTGCTGTTCCTACGGTTTACTACACATATAAATTGGGTGATGTAAAAGCGATGGAAGCAGTTGACGAAGACGGAAACGCTGAAAACCTTGTAATTGATGTAACAGCAAAATTGTATTGGTGGGAATTCGAGTATCCTGATCTAGGAATTGTTACGGCTCAGGAACTGGTAGTACCTACAGATGAAAAAGTGTACTTCAACTTGATTGCTGCAGACGTTAAACACTCATTCTGGATTCCGGCAGTAGGCGGTAAGCTGGATACGAACGTGGAGAACGTCAATAAATTCTACTTAAGTTTCGAAAAAGAATCAGAAGGCTTGAAAGACGGTGTTTTCTACGGAAAATGTGCGGAGCTTTGCGGACCTTCCCATGCTTTGATGGACTTCAAAGTAAAAACTTTACCGAGAGATCAGTTTGATGACTGGGTGGCTGGAATGCAGAAAACGGCTGATGAACCAGTCGTTGCAAATGCTGACGGCGAAGCAGTATTCTCTCAAAGCTGTATCGGATGTCACGCAGTTTCAGGCGTAGGTGAGTCTGGAGCACAGGGACCCAACTTGGCTACATTCGGAGATCGCAACCGTGTTGCAGGTTTCTTGAAGCACGATGAAAAGGAACTGAAAGACTGGATTCGCGATACACAGAAACATAAACCGGGCAATCAAATGCCTTCATTCGGTAAAGACCAGATTTCTGACGAAGATTTAGATGCTTTATCAGAATACTTACTAGGCTTGAAAGTCGAAAAATAATTTTCAAACGGAAATTGAATAGGAGGTAACACAGTGAGTTCAGTTGCTCAAAAAACAGGCTTTGGCGCAACGCTCTGGGATTGGCTGACGACAGTCGACCATAAGAAGATTGGGATACTGTATCTCCTTGGGGGATTATTCTTCTTCGTTCTTGGCGGTATTGAAGCGATGATCATTCGTCTTCAATTGATGACGCCAAACAATGATCTCGTAAGCGCAGGGCTTTTTAACGACTTAATTACAATGCACGGAACAACCATGATATTCTTGGCAGCGATGCCGATTCTATTTGGTTTTATGAACGCCATCATGCCGCTTCAAATCGGAGCACGTGACGTAGCATTCCCATTCATTAACTCATTAGGTTTTTGGATGTTCGTCTTTGGTGGTTTATTCCTTAACATTTCATGGCTTTTTGGTGAAGTTCCAGATGCTGGATGGACATCTTACGCATCTCTGTCACTTCATTCACCGGGTCATGGTATTGACTTCTATGCAATTGGTTTGCAAATCGCCGGTGGTGGTACGTTAATGGCAGGGATTAACTTCCTCGTTACGATCATCAACATGCGTGCACCAGGGATGACTTACATGCGTATGCCATTGTTTACATGGACTACGTTCGTAGCGTCAGCGATGATTCTTTTCGCTTTCCCTCCATTGACTGTTGGATTGTTTTTCTTAACATTTGACCGTATGTTCAGCGGTAACTTCTTCGATCATACGATGGGCGGAAACACGATTATCTGGGAGCATATTTTCTGGATCTTCGGACACCCTGAAGTATATATCCTGATTTTGCCTGCTTTCGGTATTTTCTCAGAGATTTTCTCCGTATTCTCACGGAAGCGTCTCTTCGGTTACACAGCGATGGTATTCGCTACCGTATTAATCGGATTCTTAGGATTCATGGTATGGGCTCACCATATGTTCACAGTTGGTCTTGGACCGACTGCTAACGCGATTTTCGCGGTAGCAACAATGGCGATTGCAGTTCCTACCGGTGTTAAAATCTTTAACTGGCTCCTTACGATCTGGGGCGGAAGTATTAAAGTTACCACACCGATGCTTTATGCACTCGGTTTCATTCCATCATTCGTAATGGGTGGAGTTACCGGTGTTATGCAGGGTGCAGCACCACTTGACTATCAGCTTCACGATACGTACTTTATCGTAGCTCACTTCCACTATGTAATCATCGGTGGGGTAGTATTGGCTATTTTCGCGGCACTTCACTACTGGTGGCCGAAAATGTTCGGTACGATGCTGAATGAATTCCTTGGAAAAATTACGTTTGTATTCTTCTTTATCGGATTCCACATGACATTCCTGATCCAGCACTGGTTAGGTTTCTGGGGAATGCCGCGCCGTGTCTGGACGTATATGGACGGACAGGGATGGAATATGGCGAACATGATCAGTACAATCGGTGCACTTCTGATGGCGATCGGGTTTATCGTAATGGTTATTAATATCCTTATGACAACTATTAAAAATGAGCGCGTTGGAAATGACCCATGGGGAGACGGACGCACACTTGAGTGGGCGATCGGATCACCTCCAGTATTCTACAACTTTGCAGCAACACCATTAGTTCGCGGTCTCGATACACTTTGGATCGAAAAGATGGAAGGCAGCAAGGAAATGATTACACCTGCTGAGCCGATTACGGATATTCACATGCCGAACGGTTCCATTATTCCAATGTTGATGTCTCTGGGTCTGTTTATTGCAGGCTTCGGTGCGATGTTCCACCAGGAAACTTCTTGGGGACTTCCTGTACTGGTATTCGGACTTGCATTTACTTTTGTCAGCATGGCTGCACGTTCGTTGAGAGATGATCTTGGTTTCTATGTGACGAAAGAGCAAATCATGCAAGATTTAAAGAACAAAGGGGGGCGTAACTAATGGATTTGAACAAAAAATTCACCCCTGAAACATGGCCGGCTCATCCAGAAAAGGCTACCTTGGAAGCAAAGAATAAATTCGTTGGTTTCTGGCTTTTCTTAGGCGGAGAAACAATTCTCTTTGCTACGTTGTTTGCAACGTATATGGCATTGAAAAACAAAGGTCCAAGCGGCTTTGGTTTCACGACTCAAGAGCTCTATACGTTACCGTTAGTATTTGTCATGACGATGCTTCTTTTGACATCTTCATTGACTAGTGTATATGCTATGTATCACCTGAAAAGTTTCAATTTTAAAAAGATGCAATTATGGCTCGCCCTTACTGCATTTCTAGGCCTTGGATTCTTGATGTTAGAAGTCTATGAGTTCTCTCACTATGTAAAAGAAGGATTTACGTTCAGTAACAGTGCATTCAGTTCCTCTTTCTTCACACTGGTAGGTACACACGGCTTTCACGTGGCGATTGGTTTAGTTTGGGTTACTTTGTTGATCTTCCGTAACTCCAAGCGTGGACTGAACTTGTATAATGCAACGAAGTATTATACATTTTCATTGTACTGGCACTTCATTGACGTAGTTTGGGTATTCATCTTTACTGTAGTCTACTTGATGGGAGTGGTGGGTTAAGATGGCAGATATTCAAGTGATTAAACGATCTCCGGCTGAGCAGCTGCTTCAGCAGCGACGTGCAAAAGAATCTATGCGAAATCAAGTGGCGATGTTTGCTTTAATGATTTTCTTAACACTCGTTTCATTTTCGATGGTAGTCGCATACCTTTCTGACGTTGCGGGATTCTCTAAATTCTTCGTCATCCCGACGTTGTTCTTGTTTGCGGCAGTACAGGTTGGTCTTCAACTTTACTACTTCATGCATATGAATGAAAAAGGACATGGCGTTCCGCAAATGTTTATGTTTACAGGTGCTCTGTTAGGTTTCTTGATTCCTTTGACATTTGTAACAATCGTTTGGTGGTAATCAGTAAAAGGGGTTTATGGATGCATTCCATAAGCCTCTTTTTTTTTCGCTGTTAAAATTTGCGCAGACGAAATTGTCAAAGTTCGTACATTGAGTTATGGCATAGTTGCTCGTATAATGGATAAAGGATACATTTCTGTTCGCTTGTGCTGTTGTATATTTCATTATTCAGCAACAGACGGACTGGCATGGTGACAGCAGGCTGACTACAAAAGGAGAGTGACTGTTTTGCCTCTAAGTATTTTTGGTTTTCGGGCTTTGTGGAGTCCTTATTTCTTACTCGCTATCGTACTTGGTGTTGTATTATATTATCTGATTACTGTTAAGTGGAGAGATCGCTTTGAAGGATCTGAACCTGTAACTAAACAGCAAATTGCCTATTTCATTTCTTCCATGGTTCTTTTATATATCGTGAAAGGATCACCAATGGATTTAATCGGACATATTTTGTTTTCTGTTCATATGGCTCAAATGGCTATACTGTTATTAATGGTTGCCCCGCTCTTTATCATGGGGATCCCGAATTGGCTTTGGGAGAAGTTGTTGTCTGTAACGGCAATTAGAAAGGTATTTATGCTATTGACGAAACCGGTCATTAGTTTACTGCTCTTCACACTGATGTTCTCCATGTATCATTATCCGATGATTCTGGATCAGGTGAAGTTAAGTTTGCCGCTGCACACTGTGTTTACAGTGACACTTTTCATTTCGGCAATTTTCTTATGGTGGCCGGTAGTGAATACTGTAAAAGGACAGCCGCATCTTCATGGATTGAAAAAGATCGGATATGTCATCCTTAGCGCGCTTCTGATTACTCCTGCTTGTTCATTGATTATCTTCGTGGATGTTCCGGTATATGAGACGTACAGCAGCGGGGAAGCATGGTTAAAAGCAATGGCGCTGTGTGTACCGAGCAGCACGCTTGCCGGATTATCAAATCTTGGCATGTCAGGTCCTGAACTGTTTACGGACATGCCTACACTTTACGATCAGCAATTAGGCGGTATTTTAATGAAAGTTATTCAGGAGATTGTCTATGTTGTGGTGATTGGACGAATTTTCTTAAGTTGGTCTAAATATGAGAGAGAAAATGCAGATGAAATTACTCGCCAGGACTTGCTGAAACGTCAAAAATTAACTATGCACGGCTGAGTAAAAAAGAAGGAGTTTACAGCGATGGAACTTCCAATATTACCGACCATCAGTACATTTTTTATCGTCTTGTCTGCTGTTTTGGTAGCGGTCGGATGGTATTTGATTCTTCAAAAGAAGAAGGCGGCCCACCAAAAAACGATGGTGGCCGCAGCCATATCCGCAGTGTTGTTTTTCATTATTTACATTTCACGGACTGTATTTATTGGAAATACTGCATTTGGAGGTCCTGACCACTTAAAGATTTATTACACGGTGTTTTTAATTTTTCATATCGTACTTGCTACTACAGGAGCTGTTCTGGGAGTGATTACGATGGTCGCCGGATTTAAGAATAATTTGGCCCGTCACCGAAAAATGGGGCCTGTCACAAGCATCATCTGGTTTTTTACCGCAATTACAGGCGTTGCCGTCTTCTTATTGCTTTATGTGTTTTATAAAGGCGGAGAAACCACTTCTGTATTTAAAGCGATTTTAGGTTTTTAATTAATTAGAAAGGGTATATCTCCGGGAGGGAGATATACCCTTTTTTCATATTTTGAAATTCAGTTTAATAATGTCCGCTTCTCTTGCAGTGTTGAAGAGAATGACGAGCATCGGTCCAATAAAAAAGCCCAGCACGCCGAATAATTTTAATCCAATGAACATGGCGATCAATGTAGGCAAAGGCGACAAGCCTATTTGGGAGCCCATCACTTTCGGTTCAACTGTCCGTCTGATGATCAGCAGGATTACGGCCAGGATGGCAAGTTTAGTACCCATGGCTATATCTCCGGATACATATTGATAAATCGACCATGGCGCCAAGATGATGATGGATCCTAAAATTGGGATGATGTCGATGATCCAAATCACAAGAGACATGACCACTGCGTACTTTGGAATAATCAGCAGCAGACCGATAAATGAAACGGCCAGAATGATCAGACTTACTAATAATTGCGCTTTGACAAATCCCAGGATGACGTTATTTAATTTGTTCATCATATAATGTACTTTTTGTGCGGTCGTTTCTGTCAGATGACGATAAAGTGCGCGCTTCAGGTTCGGCAGCTCCAGCATGAACAAGAATAAAGCGATCATGAAGACAATGAAACTCACCAAGAAGTTCGGAATTTCCGAAATCAGTCCGAGAATCTTATCATAGCTCAGAAGTGTAATCAGTGAAACACGGAATGATTCAATAATTTCATTGAATTCTTTCTCGAGCATGGCAATAATGTCTTCCGGCATTCCTATCGTATACTGAAATATTTTACTCTGCGTATTGATCCAAACACTTGAAAGTGAATTCAGGTAGTTCGGAATTTCTTTGGTGAAATGAACGATTTTTCCAATGAGTGTATTCACCGTGTAAAAGAGAAGAAATACACTGACCCCAACAAAGACAATGAAGTTGACAATGACAGAAAGCTTGCGTTTCCATTTAAACCTTCGCTCGACCCATTTTACAAGCGGGTCTAAAAAAATCGCAGTCAGCAGAGCTAAAATAATCGGTATAGAAACAGGCAGGATAAAAAATACAATTAATAGTAAAACAACAATACTTAATGTGATCATCATATTTCGTTTGGTCAGTAATTTCAAGAGTCATCGTCCTCCACATACATTCTGAGTTTATTATAACCAAACAACAGACGTAATAATAGGAAAAAGCCGAAGAACATGATGCTCTTCGGCTTTTTTTATTTTGTTACACCGTATATTGCTTTAATTCGTCATAGACTGCTTTTGCTGTTAATTCACAATCTTTCACTAAGCTGGCCGGGAAATCCTCTTCTTCGCCGTATTCTACGCCGAAAGGATAGTAGTATTTACCAAGAACAGGCTGCTTTAAGCGAACTGTTGCTTTTCTGCCGTCGATATCGCCTTCTACTAATGTGCCGAAGATGCGCATATAATATGTACCTTCGCGAATGATAAATTTCTTGTCGAAAGTTACGCGCTCGTAATCCCATTGACCTTCAAGAACCAGGCCGTTCTTCAGCATAATTTCTTCCATGACCTTTAAGTCTGATACAAGGCCGTCAATGCCTATATTTTCAATATACATTTATAAATCCCCCTTCATGTTCGTCCAAACGAATACTTATACCATTATATCATAGAACAAATTAAAATCACTTGCAATGACAACATTGTGTCAACGCTTCCTTCTGTAATGATAAAGAATGACGGGGGCAAATCTATTCTGTACAATAAAGGAAAAGAACCTCTGTACAAAGTGTGGAAGCCGTATGATAGGTATGGTAAAGACAGAGACAGCAACAAGAAAGGAAAGGGAGATTTCATGTGGAGAGCAGGCTGGAAGATACTTCTGATGCTGGTAGTGGTCATGGGAGTGTTTTATTTTATGAATGACAGAGTGAGTGTCAATGAACCGCTTGAATCGCCTGTGCAGCATGGCTCTCCTGTTGCCGTGCCTGAAAAAGGAGAAACCATGGACGTGCAGGGCAGGCCGAGACCGGAAGAAGGAATATCACTTTACGTCGGTCAAAAAGCGGAAAAGCTGATAAACGACTTTGGAGAGCCTTCGAGAGTCGAACCGTCAAGCTTTCAATACGAATGGTGGATTTATAAAGGGGAACCGAGCTTTATGGCGGGTGTGCTGAAAGATAAGGTCATTCAGCTTTATACAGCAGACATATCAGCAGATACAGCACCGTTTACAATCGGTCAGAATGTTCAGGATATTCATCGCTTTACGCCGATCGAGTCAGAAATCGATGTACACATAAAAGATAATACGTATACTTTTTCCTTAAATAGTGAAGACATTAAAAATAGAATCTTAATACCTTATCAGGACTTATACGTTCAATTATATATTGACCAGGTAGATGAGCAGCTGGAAGGAATTCGTTTTATCAGTCCGAGTACGCTGGTAAAACATCAGCCCTACGATATGACTTATTTAGGAGAGATGATTGAAGCGCCAAAGCCTTCCTCTACTGTGCAGACAGAAGTGGACAGCGCGATGGAACGGCAGATAGTGGAACTGACGAATCAGCTTCGTGATGAACATGGCGTGAGGACTTTAATTGAAGATTCAAAACTGGCTACGCTGTCGTGGGAGCATAGCCAAGAAATGACTTTTCAAAAATACAGTTCACGTGAGGATGAACCGACGGAAAACTTTGCAGAACGCCTGAAAGCGGCAGAGGTTCTTTCGATCAAGTCAGGCGAGAATACGGCATTGAATTATATAGATGCAATTGAAACAGTTCACGGCTGGCTGAACTCGCCTAAGCACCGGGACATCTTGCTGAATCCTGTTTTTACTCATACAGGGGTTGGTGTTTACAATAAATACTACACACAGTCCTTTATTGCGCAGACAAAAAGGGATGATTTGGATAATTAAGGGAGAATCCACGTGCCTTCCTCTTCAGACGCGATGCCTCGGATATGAAGAGGTGTCGCGGTTTTTTTTGCGTATAGCGCCGCTTTTTTCTGGATAATCGGATGCTGACAGTCTAATAAAGGAAGAAACTCTGTAAATGACAATTGATCATAACGGATGTACTGTGAGTTCGTATGAGGATCTGCGGACATGACAGCCGGGACGTCTTTATAAAACTCCACATGGCTTGCCTGCAAAGCTGCGGCGAGTGCGATAGCTGTCAGATCGCTGCCGCCCCTTCCAAGTGTCATGAACTGTCCCTGCTCGTTCATACCCTGGAAGCCGGGGACGATGAGGCATGAGTGTGTTTGCAGCGTATTAAGTATATGAGAGGTATTGATTTTTTCGATCATTGCATTGCAAAATTCCCCATGCGTCCGGATTCCTGTATTTTGTCCGTAGATGATCGTGTTGTCGATTCCTTCTTTTGATAACTCGGCTGACATCACCGCTGATGAAATTAACTCTCCGCAGGCAGCCGCCAAGTCCTTTGCCTCGCCTGAATGATGGAGCGCATCTGTGACATTCAGCAGAGTATCTGTTGAGTATGCATCCCCGCCGCGTCCCATTGCGGACACAACGACAACTACTGAATTATATCTCGATAATCCATCTTTAATGTGCTGAATGCACTTTGCACGCTGTTGCTGATTCTGCATGGCGACCCCGCCGAATTTCTGGATAATCATAGAATCCCAACTTTCTTCGTGACATTCTTCTTGCAAGCTTCATAAGATAAAGTGAAATTATGTTTCGTTTCATTATATTCTGTTGAAGTTAAAATGTTCGGGAAAGGGCGTGACACCTTGCTTTTATCTGAATTGATAAAAGAGTGGCCGTGTACATTGCTGCAAGGGTCAATCCGGCAGACAGTCGGAGGAATTACGGAAAATTCGAAGCGGGTACAGAAGGATTTCGTGTTTGTCGCCAGAAAAGGCGCGTTGTGCGATGGACTGGAATTTATCGAAGAAGCAATTGTGAAAGGCGCGACTACTATAGTTTTGGATCGAGTGAACGCGGATCTGCACATACCTGCGGGCGTCACCGTAGTAGTTGTTCCCGACAGCTCTTTGTTTATTTCGTTCGCAAGCGCGAAATTAGCAGGCAATCCGGCATCTGAATTAACAGTGATCGCAGTAACCGGAACTAATGGCAAAACGACAGTCAGTCATTTTATCGGACAGCTGCTGGCGGCCCAAGGAGTGAAAGCGGCGGTGATCGGGACGACAGGAATCTATATAGACGGCATACTGAACGGGACACCCGACGATTCGCTGACGACGATGCCGGCAGAGCAGCTGCATCCTCTATTGCGCACTTGTATTGAGCAGCAAGTCACACATGTCATCCTCGAAGCCTCCTCAATCGGTCTCTCTTCTAACCGCCTGGCTCACTGCTCCATAACAATCGGTATTCTTTTGAATATAGGCATTGATCACTACGCCGAACATGGCGGTAAACAGGCATATATCGATGCGAAGAAACGCCTGGTTTCATTGGCGGAACGATTAGTGGTCAATGAAAGTGACCCGGTATGTGCGGAGATGAGCAGGGAAGCGGCAGGAACCGTGCTGTATTTCAATGAAACACATATAAACAGTACGCTTACGACAATCAATGGATTTAAAGTGAATGTTCCGGGCCTGCATAACGAGATGAATGCGAGAGCTGCGGTTTGTGCGATGCAGGCAGCAGACTTTTCATATGAAGATGCGGTCTTGAACCTTGCTGTGCTGAAGCTGCCGGAAGGGCGTTTGGAAAAGTACAGTCAGAGAGGGGTGGACGTGTTTGTAGACTATGCGCATACACCGGATGCTTTACGGGCTGTGCTTGAAACCTTATCCGAAGATGGAGCCCGCCGGGTAGTAACGGTATTTGGCTGCGGCGGAGACCGGGATCATGAGAAAAGGCCGCAGATGGGAGCAGTGGCAGCGCAGCATAGTGCACATGTCATCTTGACATCAGATAACCCGCGTTCGGAAGAGCCTTCGTCAATTATTACAGATATCCTGGCCGGGACTACCGGTTTTACCGTACCGGTCGATGTGCTGCTCGACCGGAAGCTTGCAATCCGGTATGCGATCCGGCAGGCCGGACAGGGAGATATCGTGTTGATTGCCGGGAAAGGACATGAAAAAACACAGCAGATCGGTTCGCGAATTGAATCTTTCTGTGATATGAATGAGGTGCAATCGGCATTCGCAGAGGAAGACAAAGTGAATTTAGAATCTTAAAGGATAGTCGAATGGATCGATTTTTGGTATGATGGATGGGATAGGAGGTGCGGCAATCTATGATGATGACGGATGAATGGATGAATGTCATCGATATGGCGGAAGAACTTTCCGATATGCTGCTGCGTTCTGAGGTTGTTAAAACCTATCAAGACGCATACAACCGTGTGTATTCTGATCCTGATCTGCGGAAAGAGATCATTAATTTTAATAGAGTGAAGGAACAATATGAAGAGGTTCAGCGCTTTGGACGATATCATCCCGATTATAAGTCGGTTATGAAGGATATTCGTTTGCAGAAGAGAGCCTTGGATTTACGCGATGAGGTGGCGGCGCTGCGTCTGGCGGAGAATGATGTGCAGTCGCTGCTGGATGAAATCGGCATTATGATCGGCAGTTCGGTATCTGCGGCGGTGAAGGTGCCTGCGGGTGACGGAGCATTCACCAACAGTTCGTGCGGCGGTGGATGCGGCTCAGGCGGCAGCTGTTCGTGCTCGGCCTGAGCGATTTGAGCATTTGTTCATAAGAAAAACCCTGCGAAGTTTGCAGGGTTTTTCTTATGAGAGTTATTAAGTAGAAAAGAGACCGTTTCTGCGTTTCTTGCGGATAAGCAGTGTGACGACTTGATGTTCTGCCGCATGCCAATCAAGTGAAAGAGCGGGGAAGTGGAGAGAGATCGTTTCCCTGCGTTCCAGGCGGACGCGTGTCTTGCGGGCCCGCGGTGAGCCAAGCGAACAGCGAAGGGTTCGCTTGGCCGTATTTTTGCGCTTTTTGCAGAAATTAAGGCAATACAAGGTTCCTTCTGCACACTATTTTCGTTCGCTCCCGCAAGTTGTCTCATCCTATCGGGCTGATCCTCCCCGAGTCGCCTAAAACCAGTGCTCCTAACGCTGCGCTTTTACTCGCAAAAGCTGTTCTTCGTGACGGCTTTCACTACGGTACACTGGCTTGTTTTTCAGGACTTTTTTGTGTGAGCAGGCAGTATGAGCATACTATTTGAGATTATTATAATAAGTATGGTGTTCATGCAATACTTAGCATTCAAAAAGGGCCCAGATACTTGTGATAAACGCGCTAGCAAAGTCGAGTAACGAAAACCATACCAACTAAATGCAAACTTTGCAAAAAAGTAGTATATCATACATTCTTCACACGAGCGAAGGCGCAACTGCGGGGTTAGCCGTTGCTGTGAGACAACTGGCGTGGTCTTTGCCAGCTGGCTCATAGCGTAAGGCAATCCCCCAGCGCCGCAGCGGTTTTAAACTGCAAAATCACATTTCGTTCAAAACCACTCGCAAAGTCGAGCAACGAAAACATACCAAGTAAACTTGCACTCTGCAAAATAGCAGTATGACATATTTTCTTTAAGCCAGCGTAAGGCAATCCCCCAGCGCCGAAGCGGTTTTAAACTTCAAACACACATTTCGTTCAAACACCTGCAAAGTCGAGCAACGAAACAGAAACAGCTCCATGTTGGAAATCTTTAATTCTCGTTGAAATATGCTAAAACATCTTTAGGCTTCTTCGTAATAAAACCGCTGAATTCTAACTTTGACAGCTTCTGTAGGTCAGTCGTGTCGGACATCTCGTAAAATACGTTGATGTTTAATTGCTGCAGAAATTGGACGAATCCGTCTGATGCAAGAGGGAACACTCCGATTTTTTCAGGAAGGCAGAATAAATCAGCATTTGGTCTGTACAAGTGGCCAAACTTGCTTGTGTATGCGACATACGCTTTCTTGATCTCTTCGCTGCCGGCACCGAGCGCGACAGAATTTTGTGCATATAAATTAAAGCGGTCGATCTGTTCATCGTAAGTGCTCGTGACAACAACTCGTTCAGCCGCGTCCATTTCCTTGAGCAGCCGCCACAGCTTCGAAGGGATCAAGCTGCCTTCGTACGTGTCGGGGGAATCTCCCATAGAAATGACGATCAGCAGCTGAGGGAACGTTTTTAATAGATCACGCAGTGGTAAAATTAAGGTCGGATCCTCTTTGGCCGCTGTCTTCGTTTGATCAGAAGAAGATGGATAGTCATTTTTTAATTCCGCCAGCGTATAGTCTGCAATAGCTCCGGTCGGCAACATGTCTGGAGCTATGATAATTTCTTCATCTTTGGTCAGCCGGATATCTACGACAAAACCGTGTACGCCCAAATCGGCTGTCTTAGTATATGCTGTGAGCGAATGGACGGAAGGGTCTTCGGCAATATCCATTTCGGCTAATACTGCAATTTCAGAAAATTGAAGCGCTTTCTTTTCTGCGCGCGGCTCCGGTTTCACAACCACTTTCGAAGCAGCCCAGGCAGCAACACTTGCAGCTCCAACAGTTAAAGCAACTTTGGTTTTCCTCCCCACTCTAAAACCTCCTCAGTAGTCAGTCGGACTTCACTATTTTTCACACTCAGTTTGCACCGAATGGACTTCTATATCTAACATAGTGTAACCTATTCTGCGGATCCAGTGCAATAATAGAATGAAGAGAACATCCAAACCTCCGATATGTAAGGTTGCGGGACTTTTCTCACCTATGGTATTGTATGAAGTAAGAAAGAGGGGGAGAAATATGATTGATCGGCAAGGAATAATTGTCTATCTCCATCATTTAAAACAAGCAAAATCACTGCGCAAGTTTGGGCATGTCCATTATATTTCCAAGAAAATGAAATATGTCGTGCTGTATTGCGACCGGGATGAAGTGGAAGGCACGGTCAGCAAGCTCGAACGCTTATCTGCAGTCAAAAAAGTTTTGACTTCCCAGCGTCCATTTGTCAGCACCGTATATGAAAATGCCAAGCCGGATAAAGCAAAAGAATATGATTACAAAACGGGTCTGTAATCGAACTTATTCTTAACGCAGCGGCGGCAGCAAATGATTTAAACGCAGAACACCGGTGATATATTGATAAAATAAATCTTTTTCCGCAAACTCAGATGAATGTTTTACTTCAACACGCACCGGCTTGCTGTTTATAGATTCAGCTTTTTCTGTGAATAAACTGACGCGTTTGGAAGGTTTATCCGCGGATTGTTTAATACCTTCTCGGCAGACATAGATGGGCATGAACTGGCTGTCACTGAATGCAGGTTCAAATGAAACCGCAAACGACAGATGTTCCGCTGAACCTTTTTTTGAAGAAAAGATATAGGACTTGTACAATCTATTGGAATTTGTCGACATTAATTCAAGCAGTTCATAAATGTCGCCATATCCTTCACCGAGTTCAATAAAGCGCTGTTGAATCATAAATTAGCTCTTCCTTTCAGCAATCAAAAGGCGGATTGCTTATATAATTATTGTCTTGAAAATGGATCTTATCCATCATACCATGTGATGAGGTGTTGTACTTTGAAAACTATCTTGAGGATTTTGTTTCTGCTGGCTGCAGTGAACGGTGGCCTTCTTTATCTGCATTACAGCCAGTCAGCCACTGCGAACGGCGACAAAGATCAACCTGATACGTACCGCCAGGAAATTGAAGTCATTAACCGGGCAGACGGTTTATATGTCAAGCATCATTTTTATGACCTGGCTACGGGTAGATATGAAATTATCTGGCCAGAAGGAAGTGTGGAGCACGACTGTCTGACGAAAGAATCTGCTTCCTGCTCACGCTTTAATGAATCCGGCATCGCTTTCGATGAAGGGGAACAAGATCAGCAGTCGATCACGTATAAAATTCCTAAAACCGAAAAGCTGGCAGGCCGCAAGTTATTTAAAAGACCTTTTGTTCTGCTGCAGGACGCCAAGCCTCTGACAACCGTCTTCCATATGACCGATGAGCAGAATATAGGAGGCATGTGGGTGAACGGTCTCGAGCGTGTCGGTATCGCTGATAAAGAGCGCATCACGTACCGGCTGTACCGCGGTGTCGGGTTCGTCAATGAGCTTTATTGGCAGCCGCAGGAAATACCGATGGCCTACTCTTCCAATAAATTAACATTATACGGTGAAGGTATAGATAAAAAGCAAATTGACAAGATGGAAAAGATGCTGGAGGAAATCGGCGGAGATCATGTCAGTGTTCTCTTATCATCCGGCAACCGTTCGTTATATGCGCAGCGGTTTGTTACGGAAAAGCCGGAGAACATGGACCGGGTGCAGAAGCAAGTCGCGAGAATGAGTGTGCAGTCCCGGTTTATCATCCCGGCGGACGAGCCGTCAATGAACAGTATGCTTGCATCGATTCTCGGAGATCAGGCAGTTGGTACAAAAGCTGAACAAAATGCTTTCATCCGTTTTAAAGAAGCGCTGACGGAAGAACAGTATGATGCTTTCCGCAAGAAAGTGCGCAGTCAGATGGGACAGCCTCTGGCAGCTGAGCAATTGGATGCCGATCTGAAAGATGTGATGAAGTTTGATTCGCAGTATTTCCGAAAGACCATGCACGAACAGGAGTACAGCTATCCATTCTTATTATTAGACTCCCGCAAGCTGCTGCTGGACGGAGGAGAGCTGAAAGAAGCGAAAGTCGTCGTGAAAGACGGAAAGAGCTATTATCCTGCCAATGAGTTGCTAACAGGAATGGGATATAAAATTACTTCGAATGAACAGTCGATTTATATTGAAAGTCCTAAGCGCAATTACCGTTTTTCGAAGATTGAGCCTTTCTACGTCATGAATGAGCGGAAATATGATTACAAAGAAAAACCGTATTTGACGATCAATAATAAATTGTATTTTGATGAAGTGTGGCTCAGAAGGATCTTTCTGGTATTAATTGAGAAATCCGATGACGCCGTTGATGTACAGCAAATTGAAAGTCTGATGAAGGAGATGGAAAAAGAGTGAGAGTCATTTCCGGTTCGAGAAAAGGCACGCCGTTAAAATCACTTCCGGGCACGTCAACGCGCCCGACATCTGACAAAGTAAAAGAGTCGGTATTTAATAAGATCGGACCGTATTATGATGGAGGGATTGTCGTCGAGCTTTTCGGCGGCAGCGGCTCCATTGCCATTGAAGCACTGTCACGGGGGATGGAGCAGGCGTATGTCTTTGAGAAAAACCCGAAAGCCTGTGCTATCATCAAGGCGAATTCGGAAAAATGCCGGATGGAAAACCAATTACATATTGAAAGAAAAGATGCACGTCAGGCTGCCGCCGTTCTGCAGAAAAATCATGTGACGGTAGATTTATTATTTGTAGATCCGCCTTATGCTTCAGTAGATTATTATGAACTGGTAAATGAAATGGCTGAATTGAATATATTGGCGGAAGACGCAACAGTTGTCTGCGAACATGAGAAAGCCACTGAACTGCCCGGGCAGTATGGTGATTTCAGCAAAGTCAGCTCGACTGTCTACGGCAGCACAGCCATTACTATATATGAGAAAAGAGGATAATGGCATGTCAAAAATCGCAATCGTGCCGGGCAGTTTTGATCCGGTGACGAATGGACATTTAGATATAATACAAAGAGCGGCGAAAACATTTCCGCAAGTGCATGTAGCGGTGATGAATAACTCATCGAAGAAACCCCTGTTCACTGTGGAGGAACGGATTGCCCTCATTCATGAAGTGACGTCACAGTACGACAACGTGACAATAGATTCTTCATCGGGTCTTTTGATTGACTATGCGCATAAAATTAATGCGTCTGTCATTGTAAGGGGATTGCGCGCGATTTCGGATTTTGAGTATGAAATGCAGATTACTTCAATGAACCGTGTGCTTGATGAAAGCATCGAAACATTCTTCGTCATGACGAAAAGTAATTATTCATTCCTGAGTTCAAGCATCGTCAAAGAAGTGGTGCAGTATGGCGGAGACGTATCCAGTCTTGTGCCTGCGCATGTCAATGATGCATTGATTCGGAAATTCAGTAAATAATAGAAGAATGGTTATGATGAAAACTCATCATAACCATTTTTCATATCAGTACATCCAAAAGAACAGCAGAGGCACGAGAAGGGTGTTCCAGGCTCTTCCGATAACGTACGGGAGTATTCGTATACCCGCGCTCTTCGCGATCGTCATGACTTGCATGTGGATGCTCATGCCGTTTAAAGAAATTATAGCTGCAATCAGAAGCGGGTAAAAACTGTCACCGCTGAAATGCTCGGTGGCAGACTGGACGCCGGATGTCATTTCAAAAATGGCCAATAATATGGTTTTGGTGCCGCCCATATCAACCGGGAACACAGTGGAAATCAAACTTGACAGCACATTACCCATTGAAGAAAAGAAAATGACCGTCGTCGCGACCAATAAAATGACGGATGAGCTGTCTTTGATTGAACTGAGTAAAGGCGATGAATTTTGCTGCTCATCTTTTACAGCCGGAGGAACAACGTGCTCTATTCGCTGCTTTCGAAGAAGCCACATCATCATCAGGAAAAAAACAATGTTTGCTAAATGAATGGCAAGCAGCAGTTTCCAGCCGTTTACCACACTGCCAAGCAATTCATTTCCTACGAAACCGATGATGAACATAGGGCCGGGCGCATGACAGGAAGCGAGAAGCAGACTGCTTTCGGCAGTAGAAATTTCACCGTTTTTCTTCATTTCACTGACAGTCACGGCACCAACCGGGAAACCCCCGAAAGAACCGAGTACATATGCCTTTATGTATCTTTTCCACTGGCTTGCCGATTGTTGACCGGGCATTTTTAACAGCCATTGCGTCAAAATGATATAAGGCAATAAATACGGCAGCAGCGCATGGACGAACAGCTGTGCACCTGAGACGGCTCCTTCATGCGCGACTTCAGGCTGAATGATAAAGAGAATGATCAAGGCCCAGATGACGGTAACGTTGATCATGGAAGTCGTTGACGGGCCGGCTGAAGACTTTCCATTAGCGTCTCTCCTTCCTATTTTTTGAACTGAAATGGAATCTACCGTAATATATATGTTAAATTCGTACAGGCTATTAATGGAGGGATGCTGTAATGAAAATGCGCAAGTGGGGAATAGTGGCTGTCATCCTTATACTGATAGCGGTTCTCGGACTTTATCCGTTAGATATGTATATTTCAAGACCCGGCGGAGCATATGATCTGGCTCCGCTCGTGGATGTGGACGGCGGCGACCAAAATGAAAGGGGAACATTCAGTCTGATGACGATTGCGATCGGAAAAGCGACGCCTGTAACGTACGCGTTTTCGCATGTGACGGATAAAATGAAGCTGCTGCCTGCTGCAAATGTGAGAAGGCACGGTGAAAGTGACGAGGAATATTCAATTCGTCAGAAAAAGCTGATGGCGGATTCGAAAATGCATGCTATTTCGGTGGCGTTTGATAAGACTGGAAAACCGATTGAAAGAGTATTCAAAGGGGTATACGTAGCCAACGTACTGCCGGAAGGAACAGCTGCGGGGAAACTGTTAACAGGTGACCTGATCCAGTCCATTGACGATGAGAAGCTGTCTTCAGCCAACGAGTTCATTGACTTGATCAGCAGTAAGAAAGAAGGCGACCTGTTAAGTCTTCGTGTCAGCCGGGGGAAACAGATGCTGACGATTCCGTTAGAACTGAAAAAGCTGCCCGGTGAAGAACAGCGCATAGGGCTCGGTATTCATTTTGAGGAGCAGATTGACATTGAAACGAAGCCTGAAGTCGATATCCATACCGAAGACATCGGAGGACCTTCAGCGGGTCTGATGTTTACTTTGGAGCTGATCAACCGGCTGACAGAAGTAGATTTGACGAAAGGATATAATATTGCAGGAACAGGTGAAATGCTGGAGGACGGTTCTGTAGGAAGAATCGGCGGCATTGATTTCAAAGTCATCGCGGCGGACCGCCAGGATATTGAAATATTTTTTGCGCCTGACGATGAACTGCCGGATGAAGTGAAAGCGAAAAATCCACAGCTGGTCTCGAATTATGAAGAAGCCAGAGAGACTGCGGAAAAGATCGGCACTGACATGAAAGTTGTACCGGTGAAAACGGTGGACGACGCGCTTAGTTATCTGGAACAGCTGGAAGAAAAGTGACAGCTGTTCTACAGCAGGATTGGAGGCGTGCGGTAATCCAGTCCCGACATTGATGCATCCGGCCGGACACCGCACATATAAATATCCGTACTTTTAATATCCAGTTCGAGCGAAGGATCGGACAGAGAAGCTGCCCTGCTGACCAGCGGCAGCTCTAGCTTTTTTTTCGCAGTCTGCAAATACTTCCTGCCCTCCCGGGACATCCCGAGAAGCCGAAGATACCCGGGTTCTGTAATGTTATCTCTAGTTGATGCGCGGCAGCCAGTCAGGATGTGGACGAGCATCCGCTGAATCCGTGTCCACGTATAGCGCTTTGATTTGACTGCCTGCATGAAGCTTTGAAACGTCGGCTGCTCTTTCGCGGCTTTGAAAAACGCGAATTCGATACCTTCCGCAATATCCGCAATTTCACTCAGACGCCCGGGTTCTTCCCGCAGAATCGTATACCGCAGGAGCGGATAAAACTTGTCCCAGCTCTGAAATTCGAACTGTTCCTGCCAGTCATTCAATAAAAGAAAAGAAGCAGACGGCATAAACGATTGAATTTCATCATCATGGCAAGAAAAAATAGATTTTCGGATACTGGTCGCGCTCGCGATCGAGTGGTCCGGTAATTCCGTATCATGATAATGCGTTCCGGTCCGCTCAATTGTCACAGGTACCATGGAGGAATGAATGTCCTTTGCCGCCTGCATATATTGAAAACCTAAAATATTATTCGGCTCGGATAAATCCGCTAATTCAGCGGCACTATCGGAGGAAATTGCTTCATAGCCTGTCCGCAATGCGTTCGGATAGCTCAAGCCTTCCTTCATTGCCTCTTTAATCGTTTGTTCATAAATTTGTCGATGCTGTGAAATTACATCTAAGCTGCTGATAAATGGAGCAATGGATCCCTGCTCGCTGCCGAAGCAGAAATAATTGCAGCCGGCCGCATCGAGAAGCTGGATGGCGCCTTTTGCGAATTGTGGAGCATGTGCCGTTGCGAACGCATAGGGCAGCTCAATGACCACATCCGCGCCGCCGGCAAGAGCCATCCTGGTGCGTGTCCATTTATCTGTGATCGCAGGCTCTCCGCGCTGCAGAAACTGTCCGCTCATGACAGCGATAATCACATCCGCTTCAGTTTGTCTTTTCGCTTCCTGTAAATGAAAAAGATGCCCGTTATGAAAGGGATTATATTCAACTGTAATTCCGGTTGCAATCAATGGAATCCTCCTCTATGCTAGTGTATAGTGAATTATAACGTTAAGCTTGTTGGAGTGACAAGAAAATATCTTGACATCCCTTATTTTAAATACTATAATCAACATTGTTGTCTTGAGGTGATAGACATGAAATGGTCCATTCATCAATTACGGAAACATAGGCAAGGCCCGCTATTGCTTGACGAAGCAGTAAATTTGGATTCCGTTAAAAAACGGAATGAAGAAATTAGGGATATTAAGCCTGTTCGAGTAAGCGGAACATGTTCAATTGGTGAGAAAAAGTTAACATGCCGGCTTAGGCTAGAAGGTTCGATGACTCTGCCTTGTGCACGTACGTGGGAAGACGTCGAGTATCCGTTCTCCATAGAATCAGTTGAGCAATTCAGCTGGGATGAAGAGACGCTGCAGCAAGATGATGAAATTCATCCGGCTGAAGGGGATATGATCGATTTTATTCCTGTATTGGAAGAACTTCTTTTATTGGAAATTCCTCTGCAAGTATTCTGCGAATCAGCGGATGATGTGCGGGAGATGGAAGGTAAAGGCTGGTCCTATACAACCGATGAAGAGTTGGAAACGCTGCGTCTGCAGGAAGCAGAAGAAAAAGTGGATCCTCGCTTAGCGGGATTGGCTAATTTTTTTGAAACCGATAAAGAGTAAACCCTTATAAGGAGGTGCCCAAAAATGGCAGTACCAAAGAGAAGAACTTCTAAAACGAAGAAAAATATGCGTCGAACTCATTTCAAAATTGAAGCGCCAGGTATGAATACTTGCGACAACTGTGGCGAAATGAAATTGGCACACCACGTTTGCAAATCATGCGGACACTACAAAGGAAAAGACGTTGTAAACGGATAATTAGATTCGTGAGCAGCAAATAGAAGGCTGTCCTGAGACCATGGCTCAGGACAGTCTTTTTTGTTTTTCGTTAAAATGGTATGCTAGAACCAGCGAAACTTCGCGGATGATCATCGTATCTGCTCAAGTGCTCATAGTCCGGCCCCGGCCGCTCATACACACCGGCCACGTGATCATTCGGTCCGGCCGCGTGATCATACCGCAACCCGCCTTGATCATTGAACCGGCGTCCGCGCTCATAGCTACTCCATAGTGGCGTTTCCGCTGTTATGTGGAATGCAGGACATGCAGCTTTTTGATATGTTGTAGATTTAGTAGATGCGGGTTTCGTTGCTCGACTTTGCAGAGTCTTTTAATGAAGTGTGCGTTTGCATTTTAAAACTGCTTCGGCGCTGGGGGATTGCCTTACGCTATGAGCCTACTGGCGAAGAGCATGCATCATTGCCTTAATTTCTGTAAAGAACACAGAAATACGGCAAAGCGAATCCTTCGCTGTTCGCTTAGCAACGGCCGACCCCGCAGTTGCGCCTACGCTTTTGTTGGAGAATGTATGTCATGCTGCTTTTTGGCAGAGTGCGAGTTTAGTAGGTGTGTTTTCGTTTCTCAACTATACAAATGTATTCACCACGAGAATCTTGGCCATTGCAGATAATTAAGTATTGCATGAAACACTACCTGTCATAAAAGTTCACGCGGTATGCTCATACTGCTACTCACACAAAGAGTATTGAAACACCAGCCAGTGTACCTTCGTTCCAGGCAGCCTAAGTACGCCGCGTCCTGCGGCAACGGTTGCATGACTCACTTCATGTGAGCCCGCGGCTAAAAACACTCGGAGAGGATTAGCCCGATAGGATGAGACAACTAAAGGGAGCGAATGAAAATAGTGTGCAGAAGGAACTCTGTATTGCCTTAATTTCTGCAAAGACCGCAGAAATACGGCAAAGCGAACCCTTCGCTGTTCGCTTGGCTCACCGAGGGCCCTCCCGAAAGCGTCCGCCTGGAACGCAGGGAAACGGTTTCTTTTCACTTTCCCACCTTTAAACCACAATAATTATATTCTGCTATCAAGCTTACATAAATAAAAAAGGAGGAAACGCTTTGTCTTTTTCTATTCTAATCAAGGACTCGATTGCTTACTTTACAATTCAACGCCCTGCCATGCGCAATGCAGTAAACTATGACATCATGCAAGGCCTGGAGGAATTCTTGGACCGCATTGAAGACGATCCAGAAATTGCATTTGCTGTAATAACGGGAGAAGGAGAGCGGGCATTCTGCTCAGGGGGAGACCTCAGCGATTTTCACGGTTTCCAAACAGCAGACGACGCGTGGCCGATGCTGAGCAGAGGAGCGAAAATACTTTACCGAATTGCGACCTTGCCAATGCCTACAGTTGCTCTGGTGAATGGAGCGGCAGTCGGCGGAGGCTGTGAGCTGGCGACAGCGTGTGACTATCGACTGGTTTCAAACCACGCAAAAGCAGGCTTTATTCAAGGAACACTGGCTATCACTTCAGGCTGGGGGGGAGCGACACTTTTATTCGAAAAGAATGGTCCGCATGATCAGCTGCTGATGCTGGTGAGCAGAGCCGGCATTCATTCGGCAGAGGAATTAAAGCGGATGGGCTGGGCGACAGAACTCTATATGGGAGATGCTGATACAGCGCTGGAACAGTTTTTGGCGCCGATGCTGAAAATACACCGCAATGTACACCGCGCCTATAAAGCGATTGCTACAAGAAAGTGGAAGGCGACTGAACTGCAGCAGGCGATGCTGGAAGAAGCGCGGGTCTGCTCGGTGCTGTGGGAAAGTGATGCGCATCATGAAGCTGTCCGGCGGTTTTTGACGAAGAGCAAGTAAAGTTTGCGCCACGCTGCACATACACTTAGAACTTGCTGTCTATTTACTTGTAAACGTTTTCAAAAATAAGCTACACTTAACTAGATAGCAAGACTGTTGGAAAAATAGATACCGAGGAGTGATTGTATGCAAGAAGTCAAAGCAGCAATGGCAGGAACAATTTTTTCAATTGAAGTCAAAGTAGGAGATACTGTGGCCAAAGGGCAGACCGTCATGATCCTAGAATCAATGAAGATGGAAATTCCGCTTGAGGCGGAGACAGACGGGACAATCACGGCAATTAACGGCAAAGAAGGCGACTTTGTCAATGAAGATGATGTGTTAGTGACAATCCAATCTTGACGGAAGGCGGGGAGTTTCTTGACAAATGATTCGGCAAAAACAGCTTATAATGAAAAACTCGAAGAAATTTCTGTGCGAATCTCTGCCGGTGGCGGAGAAAAATACCATCAAAAACTGGAAGAACAAGGCAAACTGTTCGTCCGGGAGCGCCTGCGCTTGCTTTTCGATGAAGGAAAATATGCGGAAGACGGTAAATTCGCAAATTGTGAAGCGGCTGATCTGCCGGCTGACGGTGTAGTGACGGCTACCGGCAAGATGAACGGCCAGACGGTCTGTGTGATGGCGAATGATTCTACTGTCAAAGCTGGTTCCTGGGGAGCACGGACAGTGGAGAAAATCATACGTATTCAGGAAACAGCTGAGAAATTGCGAGTTCCTTTACTTTATTTAGTTGATTCCGCAGGGGCAAGAATTACCGATCAGCTTGAAATGTTCCCGAACCGCAGGGGAGCGGGGCGTATTTTCCATAATCAGGTCCGCTTATCAGGCATGATTCCGCAAGTGTGCATCCTGTTTGGTCCTTCCGCTGCCGGCGGTGCTTATATTCCGGCTTTCTGTGATATTGTCATCATGGTTGAGGGGAATGCTTCGATGTATCTGGGGTCTCCCCGAATGGCCGAAAAAGTCATTGGAGAAAAAGTTTCATTGGAAGAAATGGGCGGCGCGCGGATGCACTGCTCAGTCAGCGGATGCGGCGACTTGCTTGTTGAGAGTGAAGAACAGGCAATTACGGAAGCACGCAGATATCTGGCGTATTTCCCTGCCAATTATCAGGCTGATTCGAGAATCGCCAAGCCCGGCACCATAAAGGAAGGGCGTTCATTGGAAGAAATTATTCCGGAGAATCAAAACGCCCCGTTTAATATGTATGAAGCGATCGATCAACTGGTCGATGAAAACAGCTTATTTGAGATTAAAAAACTATTCGCTCCTGAAATCATTACGACGCTGGCCCGGATTGACGGCCGTCCTGTCGGTATCATTGCAAACCAGCCGAAAGTAAAAGGCGGCGTGCTGTTTGTTGATTCAGCGGATAAAGTAACGAAATTTATTACGTTATGTGATGCGTTTTCTATTCCTCTGCTCTTTTTGGCGGATGTTCCCGGCTTCATGATCGGAACAAAAGTGGAACGGCAGGGCATTATCCGTCACGGAGCCAAACTGATTATGGCAATGAGTTCGGCAACTGTGCCGAAAATTTCCGTCGTTGTCCGTAAAGCCTATGGCGCCGGGCTGTATGCGATGGCAGGACCTGCATTTGAGCCGGACGTCTGCATTGCACTGCCGACTGCACAAATTGCGGTGATGGGTCCCGAAGCAGCTGTCAATGCGGTTTATTCCAATAAAATTGAAGCGATGAAAGATCCGAAAGAGAAAATTGAATTCATCAAAGCGAAACAGCAGGAATATAAAGAGGAAATCGATATTTATAAGATGGCTTCCGAATTAATCATTGATGAAATTGTGGCGCCTTCTGATCTGCGGGCCGTATTGGCGGACAGACTGGCTTATTACGAGACGAAAGAAATCATCCAAGCGCCAAGAAAACATCCGGTTTATCCTGTATAATAGAACCAACCAGGGGAGAGGCGCCGTTGTCGTGTCTCTCTTTTTCAAGGAGGAAACGTATGCGATTTGTAATAGTGGGAGCGGGCTCCATAGGATTATTGATCGGCTCCTATTTAGCACAGCATAAAGCTGACGTGACATTCTGGGTGCGGCGCAAAGAGCAGGCGGACCAGCTGAGAAAAGGTTTGGTCAGGCTCGAAGAAACAGGCGGGGAAACGATCGTATCTGTTCGTACTGCTGAGACCCCGGAGGAACTGCCGACAGATGCTTTATGGATCATCGCAGTGAAATATGATGCACTGCAAAGCGTCTTACATAGAATCAGTGCTTTACCCGGGCAGCCGGATCTTCTGTTCATCCAAAACGGAATGGGTCACTTGGCGCTCATCGAAAAATTAAAGCTTGGGAATACATCATTTGCCACAGTGGAGCACGGAGCAGGACGTATAAATGACCGCACAGTCCGTCATAATGGGATAGGACCGATCACCATTGCGATTTCTAATGAAAAAATGACAGAAACGGTGAAGTGGCTCGAGCAGATCGATCCGCAGCAGTTTCCAATTGCTGTACAGCAGGATGCGGAGGAGTTATTGCTCCGTAAAGCGCTGATCAATTGCGCAATCAATCCGCTGACGGCCATACTGCAGGTGAGAAACGGCCAGCTGATTGAAAATACATCCTTTCATGAATTGTTTCAAAAACTGAGCAGTGAATTACTAAGCAACTTTCCTGAACTATCCGCTATATTAACTTATGAGGATATGGAAGCTGTCTGCAGAAAAACTGCCGGCAATCAATCTTCCATGCTGACAGACAGATTAAAAGGGAATCCGATGGAGATTGAATCGATCATCACTGCCGTCTTGGAAAGAATTCGGCAAAAGGGTGGCCAGGCACCTTTATTGGACACGCTCGAAAAAATGCTGCTCGGTTTAAATAGAGGTGACGGTATCTGATGGCAGAAAATATAATCGGAGCGGTATTGCTCTTTCCGTTCATTATTCTATTCCTCATACTGTGGATTTTAAAAAGGTCCGGAATTACGCCTTCCAAAAGATTCGGCTTGGCAGTCGACGTTACCACGCCGTTTGCAGCAATCGCAGTGACGGTTTTACTTCATGCGATATGGGATCAATGGCTGGGTGTTTATGTCATCGGAACTGTCTGTGTACTTGTGATTATTTTTTCTGTCATAGAGCGAATGGCAGAAAAAGAGTTTCGGACACAGCGGGTGCTCAGGAAAGCGTGGCGGGTCTTTTTTCTGTTGGTGACCGCCGCTTACTTGTTATTAATATTGACAGGAATCATCTTGCAGATCATATATTATGCGAAGTGATCTGAAATGGACAGGCGTATGAATTCAACCTGTCTGATTGAGATGATATACTGATGGTAGCATTCGATATAAAAGGAGTTCATGAGATGGAATTAGACACGATAGAGTTGCCTGGAAAAAATAAATTAATGGAAGCGTATCGTCAGGATTCGCAATTTAACCATAGATTTTTTGATTATGAAATAACAGCAGCAGGATACGAAGAAAGGGCAAAAGAGCTAACGCAGCGGGCTTACCAAAGAGAAGAACTAGCAGCTCTAATTGAAAGTTATATGAAGCCTTACGGGATTTCTGAATTGGCTGCGCAGCATATAAAAGAACTTTCATTAGACGCTTTAGTTGTTATCGGCGGACAGCAGGCGGGAGTGTTGACGGGCCCATTATATTCCGTACATAAGGCAATTTCGGTTATTTTACTGGCTCGCGAACAAAGAGATGTACTCGAAAAACCAGTAGTACCGGTGTTTTGGATTGCAGGGGAAGATCATGATATCAATGAAATCAATCATACATATACCGCGCAGGACGGCAAGGCTGTAAAACGCCAGTTTAAACAGTCTTCCATTTTAAAGTCAATGGCTTCTGACACGGTCTATGATCAAAAAGAAATGCATGCCTATATTAAAAAGATTTTCAAAAGCTATGGCGAATCGGCGTATACGAATAAACTGCTTCAGAACGTATTAAAAACAGCGGAAGAGCAGCAGTCCTATACAGGTTTTTTCACAGCGCTGATGAATCAATTATTTTCCGACCATGGATTATTATTTCTGGATGCCGCATATAAACCGCTGCGTCAGCTGGAATCAGCCTATTTCTCACAAATGATCGAGAATGCAGCCGATATGGCCGCGAGCATTTATTCGACTGAGCAGGATTTGAATTCTTTGGGATACGATAAGCCGATTGAATCTGAAGAACAAGATGCGAACTTGTTTTATGTACATGATACAGGAAGAGTTTTGCTGAAGAGAAACGGCGAGATGTTCGTTAACGAGCAAATAGGCCTTTCCTTCTCGCAGCAAGAGATGCATGAGCTTGCTGAAAAAGAACCTTGGCTATTAAGCAATAACGTAGCGACACGTCCTCTGATGCAGGACCTGGTGTTTCCTGTTCTGGCATTTGTCGGCGGTCCGGGGGAGATTGCGTATTGGTCATTGCTGAAAGAATCCTTTCACAAATTAGGTATTCGTATGCCTGTCATAGTGCCCAGAATTTCGATTACATTGATTTCCAGACAAGTACAGGAAGCGCTGAAAATGTCGGATGTAACGATCCGTCAAGTATTGGATCACCAGCTGCCTCAACTGCAAAAACAATGGCTAGATGAACAAAAAGACGAGACATTCGATGCACTTATTGATGAATCAAGAGAGCAGCTTCATGCTCAATTTGAGAAGATGCAGGCCCATCTGAAAGAGCAGGACCAGGGGCTGTTACAGGTGCTCGACAAAAACCTGCAGTTCCACGAAAAGCAATTCAGCTACTTGAAAAAAATGAAAGAACAGTCACTGCTGCGCAAGCACCAAGTGCAGTACAGACGCTATCAGATACTGAGCGAGCAGCTATATCCAGAAGGCTCATTGCAGGAACGCCTGTACTCGCCATACTTTTTCATCAATCAATTCGGCGAAGGTTTCATAGACGAACTCCTGCGCCAGCCGTACTGTTTCGACGGTAAGCATCAGTTGGTTTATTTGTAATAGGTTGTAAGAAAAAACGGCATTGCAGACGCAATGCCGTTTTTCTGCGTTGTGGGCGTAGTTATTTAAGGTCAAAGGTTTCGTTGGTTTGATTTCATTGCTCGACTTTGCTGAGCGTTTGAATGAAGTGTCGGTTTGCAGTATAAACACGCTTCGGCGCTGGGGGATTGCCTTACGCCATGAGCCAGCTGGCGAAAAACGTGCCCATCTGCCAAAGAAGCTTGGCGGATGATCATAGTACCCGCTCAAGCGCTCATAGCCCAGCCTCAGCCGCTCATACACACCGGCCACGTGATCATTCGGTTCGGCCGCGTGATCATACCGCATCCCGCCGTGATCATTGAACAGGCCTTCGCGCTCATAGCCGCCTTCGCTGGTGTGGAGGAGGTATGACATGCTGCTTTTTTGCAGAGTGCGAATGGAGTTGGTATGGTTTCGTTTCGTTGCTCGACTTTGGAAACGCCATCAATTACAAGAATCTAAGTCTTTGCAGAATGCTAAGTATTGCATGAAACACCTTACCTATCGTAATAGTCCCAGATATTATGCTCATAGTACCTACTCACACAAAAAATATTGAAACACCAGCCAGTGTACCGTAGTGGAAGGCGGCGACTCGGGGAGGATCAGCCCGAAAGGATGAGACAACTAAAGGGAGCGAAGCGACCAGTTGGCTCACCGAGGGCCCTCCCGAAAGCGTCCGCCTGAAACGCAGGGGAACGGTCTCTCTCCACTAACCCATATTTTATAACGCATACTATTCCCTTTTTCAAAACAAAACGCCTTTCATTTTAGAAAGATGTTTTTTTATTTGCAAAGGACCCCGAAAATGATTAGAAAAACTGTCGAAACATATGCATACCAATGTAGAAAATGCGCAAAACTAAAGAGAAAGAAGTACTATTGACACATTTTACTGATTATGCGAAGAAAAGTAGCATACTGGGTGGAGGAAAGTGGGGGGATGTGGTACATTATTTCATATAGTGGGGTGAAGGATATGTTCATGGGGGAATATCAACATTCAATTGATATGAAAGGCCGTCTCATTGTTCCTTCGAAATTTCGGGAACAATTGGCAGAAGGCTTTATTTTAACCCGTGGATTAGACAACTGTCTATTCGGCTACCCGCTGGATGAATGGCAAAAGCTTGAAGAAAAATTGAAAGCGTTGCCGGTTACAAAAAAAGATGCCCGTGCATTCACCCGTTTTTTCTTCTCGGGAGCTGCAGAAGCAAGCATTGACAAGCAAGGCAGAGTGAATATTCCTGCCAACTTGCTGGAATTTGCGAAAATTGAGAAAGACTGCGTGGTCGTCGGTGTTTCGAGCAGGATTGAGATCTGGTCTGCTGAACGATGGGATGCATATTACGAAGAATCTGAGCAATCATTTAATGACATTGCAGAAAACCTTATTGATTTTGATTTTTGAAAGCAGGCGTTGTGAAAATGTTTAACCATACCACAGTCTTACTGCATGAAGCTGTCGAAGGCTTGAATGTAAAGAAAGACGGCATATATGTAGATTGTACACTTGGCGGGGCGGGTCATAGTGAAGAAATCGTCAAGCTCCTTTCACCTGAAGGAAGGCTGATCTGTTTCGACCAGGATATGACAGCTATTCAAGCTGCAGAAACAAAACTGGCGAAATACGCAGCACAAGTGCAGTTTGTCCATGCGAATTTCAGTGAACTGAAAGAAGAGTTAGCCAACATAGGTATTACAGAAGTGGACGGCATCCTGTACGATCTGGGAGTATCTTCTCCACAGCTGGATACAGCGGAACGGGGCTTCAGCTATCATCTTGACGCGCCTCTGGATATGCGCATGGATACGAGCGCGCCGCTGAGTGCCTATGAAGTGGTCAATGAATGGCCATATGAAGATCTCGTACGGATTTTCTTCAGATACGGTGAAGAGAAATTTTCTAAGCCTGTCGCGAGAAGAATTGAAGAAGCGAGAAAGAAAGAACCGATCCGTACGACAGGGGAGTTGGCGGAGCTGATTAAAACGGGAATTCCGGCTGCGGCAAGAAGAACAGGCGGCCATCCTGCAAAGCGGGTGTTCCAAGCGATCCGAATTGCTGTAAATGATGAATTGGGTGCGGCAGAGAAATCTTTGACTGATGCATTGACACTTCTGAAGCAGGGCGGACGGATCAGCGTCATTACTTTTCATTCGCTGGAAGACCGTTTATGTAAAAGTATTTTTAAGGAAGCATCTTCTTTACCAGAACTGCCTCCGAACTTACCGGTTATCCCTGATGGAATGGACCCCGATATACGCCTGGTAAACAGAAAGCCCATTGTTCCGACAGATAAAGAAATCGAACAAAATAAGCGGGCCAGATCGGCGAAATTAAGAATAGCAGAGAAGAAATAGAAAAGGGGAATCGAGCAATGGGACTAGAACAACGGAAACTATACACTCCATATACACCGGAAGTCGAACAACATACAACGAAAGATCAGCAAACTGTTGTCCGCCGTGTCAAAAGACGTTTTTCTAAAGGCGAAAATTTATTGTTCGCTTTATTTGCAGCATTTACGATTTTATTTTCTACTATGCTCTTACAGACGCATTCTGATTTAAACGCTGTGAATAAAGAAGTACAATTGATGAATTCAGAAATCGATGAAACCACAAAACAGAATACTGAATTGTCCAATCAGGTGAGCGATAAGATGACTTATGAGCGCATTTGGAAAAAAGCAAAAGAAAATGGCCTGAACCTCAACGAAAGTAACGTAAAGGTCGTGCCGGGACGATGAAGAAGTTTCGATTTCAATGGGGAGCCTTTCTAATGTTGCTGGTATTCGGAGGGCTCTTTTTCATATTATTCGGCAGATTCCTTTTTATTCAGATGACCGGCCAGGTAGACGGCAAGGAACTGGCGAAAATCGCTGCGAATCAATATGAAAAGCACAATGTATTGCAGGCGGACCGGGGCTCCATCATCGATCGGAATGAAGATCCGATTGCATCAGATACTCTGAGCTATAAAGTAGTGGCTGTGCTGAGTGAGGCCGCCAGCAGTAAAAACAGCTCCCGTAAATATCATGTAGTGGACTATGAAGAAACGGCAAAAGTGCTGGCAAAATATATTGCGCTTGAAGAGCAGGAGATTCTGGCGAAAATGAAAAATGCCAAAGAAGGAACATGGCAGATTGAGTTTGGAAGCGCGGGCAAGGATTTAAACAGGGAAACCGTTCTGAAAATGGATAAAGAATTGTCCAAGAAAGGCTTGACAGGCGTTTTATTTGTTGAAGGCAAGAAGCGTTTCTATCCAAACGGCCGCTTTGCTTCGTACTTAGTCGGATATGCGCAGAAGGAAGAAACGGACGATAAGAAAGCCGTCACGGTAGGCAAGATGGGGCTGGAAAAGACGTATGACAAGCAACTCACCGGTAAAGACGGCAAAGTGAATTATCAGTCAGACAGCTGGGGGTATATTCTGCCCTCCACCAAGAAGAAGGTCGAGCAGCCGGTAGACGGTCATACGATTAAATTGACGATTGATAAAACAATCGAAAATTTCGTAGAAGAAGCGATGGACCAAGTGGAAAAAGAATATGCACCGAAGAAAATGCTGGTACTGGTGTCAAATCCGAAGACAGGGGAAATTCTGTCGATGAGTCAGCGGCCGACTTTCAATCCGATGACCAGAGAAGGATTGACGGAGAACTGGCTGAACGACGCGGTGGAACAGACGATTGAGCCTGGTTCGCCGATGAAAATGTTCACACTCGCTGCGGCGGTGGAAGAAAATAAATGGGATCCCAATGCGTACTTTAAATCGGGATCTTATAAGATTTATGACAAAATCATCCGTGATGTCAACGGTACAGGCTGGGGAACGATTACGTTTCTGGAAGGCCTTCAGCGATCTTCTAACGTAGGGATGGCTTATTTGCTGGAACGGATCGGCGATAAGAAATTCATTGAGTACATTCACGACTTCGGATTTGGCAAACGTGTAGGAATTGATTTGCCGAATGAAGCTAAGGGAATTGTCCTGGATAATTATCCGGCAGAACGGCTGACCACCTCTTATGGTCAGGGTTCTACCGTTACACCGCTTCAAATGATTCAAGCAGCGTCTGCGATCGCTAATAACGGCGTCATGATGAGACCTTATGTTATTGATGAAATCATTGATCCGAACACAAATAAAGTAATTGAGAATCACGAACCTGAACAGAGCGGTTCACCAATATCAGCGGAGACAGCCAAGAAAGTGCGTGAGATCCTGGCGACGACGGTCACTTCCGATAAAGGGACAGCTCAAAAATACAATCTGCCGAATTATGCAGTAGGCGGAAAAACAGGTACTGCTGAAATACCGCGTAAACAAGGACCCGGTTATATGGCAGGTTTCGGCAACTATTTGTATTCATTTCTAGGAATGGCACCAATTGATGATCCACAGCTATTGATTTATGTAACGGTCCAGCAGCCGAAATTAAAGGTTGGTGAATATGGTTCGGATCCGGTATCAAAAGTGTTTAATCCAATCATGGAAAACAGTTTAAAATATTTAAATATCGCTCCTGAAAATGAGGAAGAGATCCCTGTAATTAAAGTGGGCGATTATGTCGGGAAAAATGCAGAAACAATTGCAGGAACAGCACAGCAGGACGGTTTCAAACCGGTTATAATTGGAGAAGGCGGACAGGTAACGGAACAAATACCGGCTCCCGGCACCAAAATAACGGAAAACTCGATTGTCTTACTGAAAACTTCAGGCAAGACTTCGCTGCCAGATTTCAAAGGCTGGTCGAAAAAAAACGTGCTTGCTTTTAAACACCTGTCTCAGTTGGATATCCGAATAAACGGAGAAGGCTACGCAGTCGGGCAGAGCGTGACAAAAGGGACAAAAGTAAGTGATCAAGAGCCGATTGTCATTGAACTGCGCACACCGGAAGAGCAGTATAACGAAAAGAAAACCAAAGAGCAGAAAGAGCAGGCGGAAGAGGAAGAAATCATCGGCGGCTGATGAATAGAGCGTATTTCGCTGACATACCTTAGTAGAAAAACAAAGGTAGTGAGTCATTGCGGTCTTTTATTGATATGCAGTCGAAGAAGCGTTTGAGAGCAGCCTTCCTAATTTTCCTGATCAGTATGCTGATGGTAGTCGGCAAGCTGTTCCATGTACAGATCATCAAGCACGAATGGCTGAAAGAAAAGGCGGAGAAGAACTGGGATCTGCAAATTCCTTTTGGTGCCATGCGCGGTGAAATACTGGACCGCAACGGCAAGTTAGTAGTGGGCAATAAATTAGCACCGACACTTTATTTTATGCCTTCTCAAAATAAGGACATCTCGACTTCTATTCCGGAAATTGCGAAGATCCTTCATTTGCCGGTGGAACTGCTGGAAGAGAAGATGAACAAAAAGGAATATATGGTCAAGCTGGCACCGGAAGCGAAAAACATCACAAAGGAACAGGCGGAAAAAATTACGAAACTGCAGATTCCCGGGCTATACGTAGGAGTGGATTTCGTTCGCCACTATCCTTATGATGACTTGCTGGCAAGACTGATTGGATTTACGGGTTACGACAGTACGGGGCTTGCGGGCATTGAATATGCGTATGATGAGATTTTAAACGGCACAGGTGATAAAATCAGACTGTTTACGGATGCTAAAGGTATTCCGCTGCCCCATGTGGAAGATGATTTTGAACACGGTAAAGAAGGCTCGTCTCTGGAGCTGACCATTGATCTGAAGATGCAGCAAATTGTGGAACGCGAGCTGATTCAGGCAATGGAGAAATATGACGCAACGCAGGCCCTGGCGATCATTATGAATCCAAAAACAGGCGAGCTGCTGTCATTGGCATCGGTGCCGGGTTTTGATCCGCGTGAATATCAGAAAGCAGATTCGAAGATTTATAACCGGAATTTACCGGTATGGATGACGTATGAACCGGGCTCTACTTTTAAAATTGTGACACTCGCTGCGGCCCTCGAAGAAAAAGTCATTAATCTAGAAAATGAAAGTTTTTATGATCCGGGCTATACGATGGTGGCGAATGCCCGTCTTCGGTGCTGGAAACGGGAAGGGCATAAAGATCAGACATTCCTGGAAGTCGTGGAAAACTCCTGTAACCCGGGCTTCATCACAATGGGCCAGCGGCTGGGAAGTGAAAAACTGGATCGCTACATACGTGCATTCGGTTTTGGTGCGTCAACTGAATCCGGCATTGCAGGCGAGTCCAAGGGGATTTTATTCTCTAAAGAAGCTTTTGGGCCGGTGGAGCAGGCCACTACCTCGTTTGGACAGGGAATTTCAGTGACGCCTATTCAGCAGGTGCAGGCAGTGGCGGCCGCGATCAACGGCGGAAACCTTTACCAACCTTATATTGTCAAGGAAGTGAAGGATTCCAATGGAAAGACCCTGCAAAAGTTCGAACCTGAACTGAAGCGGCAGATAATCAGTGAAGAGACTTCTGCCCAAGTGCGTCATGCCCTGGAATCTGTTGTAGCCAATGGATCAGGGCGCAATGCGTTCGCGGACGGTCTACGCATTGGCGGGAAGACAGGGACGGCCCAGAAAGTCGTTGACGGGCGTTATAAGGACGGCGATTATATTGTGTCGTTCATCGGTTTTGCTCCTGCAGATGATCCGGAGCTGCTCGTCTATGTTGCAGTCGACAGTCCAAAGAACTCTATTCAGTTCGGTGGAGTCATTGCCGCGCCGATTGTCGGAAGGATTATCGAAGAAGTTGCACCGATCGCCGGCATAGAGCGCAGGGAAGAGCAGCTGGAAAAGGAATACCGCTGGGGAGATGCAGTGACATTCCGTTCACCTAGTTTACTTGGCATGAGTGAGAAAGAACTGCTCGCGCAAAATTACACATTCAAAATGAAATGGCATGGCAAAGGAAAGAAAGTGATACGTCAATTGCCTGCCCCAAATACACTGATGACCGTAGAAGACACGATTCATCTTTATACAGAATAATAAATATCGCAGGATCCAAGAGCGGATCTGCTGTTAATCAGAAGGAGAACCTATCATGACACTAGGTACGACAGTCACGACAATTGCTGCAGCTTTCTTTGTTTCAGCAATTGTCGGGGTGATCATCATCCCATTACTCAGAAGGCTGAAGTTCGGCCAAAGCATTCGTGAGGAAGGTCCGCAGGCTCATATGAAAAAAGCCGGTACGCCGACAATGGGCGGATTGATCTTCCTCATCTCTATCACAATAACCACACTAGTTTTATCTTACATATACGATACGCTGACCACCCATACGATTGTACTGTTGATTGTACTGCTCGGTTATGGGTTCATCGGCTTTTTAGATGACTTTATTATAATTGTCGCAAAACGAAACTTAGGGTTAACGTCACTTCAGAAGTTGATAGGCCAGATTATTATTGCGATTCTCGCCTTTTTCTTATTGAAACTCGGGCCGTTTGAAACAGTAGTCACCATTCCATTCACGACGATGGGAATAGATTTTGGTGTGTTTTACGTAGCCTTTCTAATTTTTTGGCTGGTAGGCTTCTCAAATGCGGTAAACCTTACGGACGGACTCGACGGCCTGGTTGGCGGAACGTCCACGATCGCATTTACAGCATTTGGCGTGTTCGCTCTGGTCTATGAGCAAAATGATATTGCGTTATTTGCTTTTGTAGTGGCGGGCGCCATGCTCGGATTCTTACTGTTCAACAGTAAGCCGGCTAAAGTGTTCATGGGCGATACAGGATCTCTTGCACTGGGCGGTGCGCTGGCGATGCTGTCCGTGTTGATCAAACAAGAATTATTGCTGCTGGTGATTGGGATTGTTTTCGTAATCGAAACGCTGTCTGTCATCATTCAAGTTGCCAGTTTTAAACTGACAGGAAAACGGGTTTTTAAAATGAGTCCGATCCATCATCACTTTGAATTATCCGGCTGGTCAGAATGGAAAGTGGTTCTCGTGTTTTGGGGAGTGGCGTTATTGGCTGCACTCGTACCTGTCTTTTTGGAGGTTATGTAAATGAAGAATACAGATCAGTTTATAGGGAAAAGAGTGCTTGTTGTAGGGCTGGCAAAAAGCGGAGTAGCTGCTGCCGGCCTGCTGCATCGGATCGGCGCAGCTGTTGTCGTTAATGATGCGAAATCAATAGAAGGCAATGAAGAAGCGGCGGAACTTCAGAAACAGGGGATTGAAGTAATCGGCGGCGGGCATCCAAGTGATTTATTGGACCGGGGTTTCGATTTTATCGTAAAAAATCCGGGAATCCCTTATACAAACCCTTTGATTGCTCAAGCGGTCTCCGCGAATATTCCGGTTTGGACAGAAATTGAATTGGCAGGGCGGATCAGTGAAGCTTCAATTATCGCCATTACAGGATCTAATGGTAAAACAACGACGACGACTTTGCTCTATCATATGCTGAATATAGGCAAGAAAAAGCCGTTGATTGCCGGTAACATTGGAACGGTTGCCTGTACGGTGGCAGAAGAAGCTGAGGCGGACGAAATTATGGTACTGGAAGCTTCTTCTTTCCAATTGGCAGGAACGGAAAGTTTCAAGCCGCATATTGCGATATTCACAAATTTATATGAAGCACATTTAGATTATCACGGTTCACTCGATGAATATCTAGATGCGAAGCTGCAGGTTGCACGCAATCAGACAGATGAGGATTATTTGATTTTCAATCAGGATCAGGAAGCTGTGGACCGTTCAATCTCTCCGATGCGATCCCGGAAGGTTCCCTTTACCACACTCGGTAAAAGGGAAGAGGGGATTTCAGCCGACCGAGAGTGGATTTATTGGCTTGGCGAACCGTACATTGAGACAAAGATCATCAAATTACCCGGACGTCACAACTTAGAAAATATTTTAGCGGCCGTTGCGGCAGCAATTCTTTCCGGCTGTGACAAGCCGTCAATTGAAAATGTCTTAAGTTCATTTACTGGCGTGCGCCACCGTATGCAGTATGTAAGGGAAGTGCAGGGCAGAACCATTTTTAATGATTCCAAAGCAACGAATACACTGGCCACAAAAAGCGCACTGTCGTCATTCAAAAATCCCATCGTACTGCTTGCGGGCGGCTTGGAACGAGGCCATTCATTTGAGGAGCTGCGTCCTTTCATGGTCAATGTCCGTGTCGTTGTAGCCATCGGAGAGACGGCGCAGCGATTCGCAGAGTTTGCGGCTGGCTGCGGTGTGACTGAAACAATTCTGGCTGATGATATGGAAGAAGCAGTAAAAGCTGCGTATGAGGCAAGTGCAGAGAATGATGTCATTCTTCTGTCGCCCAGCTGTGCAAGCTGGGATCAATATCCAAATTTTGAAATTCGGGGCGACCGCTTTATTGAAGAAGTAATGAAATTGTAAATAGACTGTAATAGTCGAAGCGTATAATTGCGAAACGACTGACTAATTTGCGGAAGGATGCGAACGCTGGAAAGAACTTTTCGAGCCGTCTTTTTACTGTCAGCTTTGCTT
Source organism: Sporosarcina sp. NCCP-2331 (assembly GCF_023707945.1). Taxonomy (NCBI): domain Bacteria; kingdom Bacillati; phylum Bacillota; class Bacilli; order Caryophanales; family Caryophanaceae; genus Sporosarcina; species Sporosarcina sp. NCCP-2331. The sequence continues at coordinate 189,176 of NZ_BRCD01000002.1, read as the reverse complement.
CTGTCGATTGTCGGACTGGTGTTTGTCCAATCGGCAGGTTCTTACTGGGGAGAAGTGCATTACCAGGATTCCTCTCCATTCATTGTCAAACAAGGTGTCTATATGGCTGTATCTCTTGGAGTCGCCTATGCGTTGTACAGAAGTCCTTTGACATCGAGGCCGACATTTTGGACATATTTTTACATTGGCTCCATTCTTGCGCTCGTGGCAGTCTTAATACCGGGAATCGGCGTAGTGCGCAACGGATCTCAGAGCTGGATTGCTCTCGGCCCGATCAGCTTGCAGCCTGCTGAATTTGTCAAGGTTGCGCTGCTTGGTAAATTAGCGAGCAGTATGAAAAAAGACAGCCGGAAATCTTGGCAATGGCAGCATTTTGCGTTGATATTACTGCCTGCTGCTCTGATTATGATGCAACCTGATCTGGGTTCTGCCGTCATAATGATCGTTTCAGCGTTTGTGATTCTTTTTCTGGCAGGTTATCCGCTGTCTTTCTTTATCTTTTTGTTTGTATCAGGCGCCACAGCTTTTGTCGGTCTCATATTAGCCGCTCCTTATCGATTGGACCGTATCAAATCCTATATTGATCCTTGGAATGATCCGCTGGGCACGGGTTTCCAGAGTATTCAGTCGCTGTTTGCGATTGCGCCCGGCGGTTTATTCGGACATGGCCTCGGGAACAGCCGACAGAAGTTCCTGTATCTGCCTGAGCCGCAGAATGATTTCATCTTCTCAATTATTGCGGAAGAAATCGGTTTCATCGGCGCCGCGTGCATTGTCCTGCTGTTTATTTTACTGTTGGGGTCAGCGTTCGCAATTGCGATCCGGCTGCCCGACTGGGGTTCATTTCTGGTTGTATCCGGGATGGCGTCGATGATTCTGTTTCAAACATTTTTAAATATGGGGGTTGTGTCGGGCTTGCTGCCTGTGACGGGTGTGACATTGCCTTTCATCAGTTATGGCGGTTCGTCACTGTTGACGACCTGGCTGGCTATCGGGACTATTCTGCACTTTGCAAAAGGTAAAAAGACAGACTGAAAGGAGAGCAGTTCTATGGATAAAGTAATTGATATTGAAGAACGGATTCCGTCCATGCGCAAGAAACGCAGAAGGAAGACGAATAAGAAATTCATTCTGCTGATTGTGTTGTTCTTACTCGTTCTTTTTTCATTGCTTTATTTCCAATCTCCTTTGAGTGATGTCAAGGATATCTCCATCAACGACACTGAGCTGGCAAAAGGAACGTTTTATAAGGATCAGAGCGGTTTGTTTACAGGACAGTCATTATGGGGGTTCAAAACAGCGGATGTCGAGAAGAAACTGCTGAAAATTACAGGAGTGAAGGAAGTTTCAGTATCGCGGAAATTTTTAAATCACGTAAAAATCACCATGACGGAATGGAAGCCGATTGCGTATATAGAAAATAAAGCACAATACGATTTATTGTTAGTAAACGGAGATCGTATGGAAGTGGATAATCCGGATGCTTTGCTGCATGCTCCCATTCTGTCAGGTTTTTCCGATGCGGATAGTACTGGGCAGATGATCGGGCAGTTGCAGGAGATGGACCCTTCTGTATTTGAACTGGTTTCAGAAGTTCATTATACGGAGGAAGATAAAATTCGGGTGTTCATGAATGACGGTTATGAAGTGCATGCTGTCATCACAAGTTTTGCTGAAAAAATGTCGTACTATCCGGAAATTATTGCACAGCTGCCGAAAGAAGAAAAAGGTATTTTGGACATAGAAATTGGCGTGTTCTTTAAAACCTATACTGACTACTATGATGAACTGGGACAGGGGGGAGAAGATGAGCAAGCAAATGAAATCAACCCGTAAGAAACAGGGGAAGCAATTCGTTTTTTCAATCGTCTTCCTGGCACTAGGTTTCATCCTGGCTTTTTCGTATCGGACGGTCGGCAGCAATCATAAAGAATTGGATGAGACGCAGACAGATTTATTCGTACAGGAAGAGAAGTACAGAGGAGAATTAATTGAGCAGCAGGAACGCAATAAGGAATTGACTGATGAGTTGTTCGATAAGCAAAAAAACATAGAGGAATTCGAGCAGGAGTTTTCGGATAAAGAAGAGAATCATGCCGTGCTCGTTGAGAAAGCAAAGGATCTCCGTTTACTGCTGGGAGTCATCCCGGCTAAAGGAACCGGCATTAAAGTGACGATGGAGGATGCGGATTATGATCCTTCCGTACAGAATCCCAATGACTATATCGTCCATGAAAGTCATGTACTGCGTGTCATGAATGAATTAAAAATTGCCGGTGCGCAGGGGATGACGATTAATGGCCAGCGGGTTAATTCAAATTCGTACATAAAGTGTACAGGCCCTGTTATTATGATAGATGGAAGAACGTTTCCAGCACCTTTCGTTATAGAGGCAATCGGTGATCCGAAAGTATTGTCGCCTGCATTGCACTTGAAGGGAGGCGTAATTGACGGGCTGTTGCGGGATAACATCGTCGTAACAACGGAAGAAGTAAAAGAAATTAATCTTCCGGCAATCCGTGATAAAGCTTGATAGGCAGAGGAGTGTTACAGTGAGTGGGAAAATAAACTGGAAGTTCACATTGATTCTGGGCCTTGTCGGCTTCATGCTGGCATTGCAATACAACTCCATTAACACGACTTCTCCCCGGGATACTCGGGATATTTGGGCGATCCGCAACGAATTAGCCAAGGAAAAGAAGATTCATTCCGAGTTACTTGGAGAAATACGCGAAGTAGACCAGACTCTCGCATCTTATGCGGAACTAACGAATGAACAGACTACAGAGGCTTTGCAACAGACATTAGATAAGTTATATACGCAAGCGGGTTTTATGCCGACCACGGGTCCAGGATTTGTAATAGAAGTTGCGCCTTCGCCTGAAAGCATCGCATTTGGTTATGAAGTGGAGCCGGTATCTTCGGAGCTGCTGACCAGGTTTATCAATGTGGTGAATCAGCATAAAGGAAACGAGCTGGAGATCGACGAGAAACGGTTTACCACACTGAGCTGGATCCGTGATATTAACGGAAAATTGACGGTCAATGGGGAAAATGTATCTACACCTCCTTTTAAAATAAAAATCGTCTCTCCAACAATTGAGGACAGCAAGAAACTTTATAATCACCTGCTGTCATCGGCAATACAGGACGAGTTTTATTTAGACGACTTAATTCTGGTGATCAGTAAACCGACAGATCAGATTACATTACAAAGCTGGACGGGTGGTTTCGAAAATCAATTTTTAAAAGAACAAACGAAGGAGGAATGACAATATGTGGCTACCATTGCTTGGGCTGCTCCTTGGCGTTTCACTTGGTTTGCTCTCGGATATACAAATTCCGCAAGTCTATAATAACTACTTATCCATCGCTATCCTCGCCGCTTTCGATACGCTGTTCGGCGGGATTAGAGCCTACCTTCAGCAAGTTTACGATGACAGAGTATTTGTATCAGGGTTTTTCTTCAATATCCTTCTTGCGGCCGCACTTGCATTTATCGGTGTGCATTTAGGGGTCGACCTATACTTGGCGGCAGTCTTTGCTTTTGGCGTGCGGCTGTTCCAGAATATCGCAGTCATACGCAGAATTTTGCTGGCAAAATGGACTTCCAGGAAACAAAATTCTGGTATGGATGTCTAGTTCCTTGCAATTAGGGAAGAAGGTGCTGAAAATATTTAGACAAAGCAATCGAAATGCAATAGAATGTAAGGTAATAGTTTCTTTTAGGAGGTGTCAATAATTGAGTCAATCATATAATTATGTATCGCTTGATATAGGATCATCTACAATCAAAGTATTGATCGGAGAAATGGATCATAATTCCCTTCATGTAATTGGCGTAGGGAATGTTCAGTCCGCAGGCATTCGAAAAGGAACAATTATTGATATCGATGCAACGGTACAGTCCATAAAAAAGGCAATTGAGCAGGCAGAAAGAATGACAGGACTGAAGATTGAAGAAGTTGTACTTGGCATTCCGGCTAACGGCGTTCAGCTTCAAGATGTCAAAGGTGTGGTGGCTGTCAACTCTGAAAATCGGGAAATCACAGATGATGATCTGGAACGCGTCATGAAATCTTCTCAAGTGATGAATGTCCCGCCTGAACGGGAGATCGTTAATCTGGTTCCTAAACAATTTATTGTGGACGATTATGATGAAATAACGGATCCTCGTGGTATGATGGGGGTTAGATTGGAAATGGACGCTACGTTAATTACAACGTCCAAAACTCTAGTACATAACATTTTGCGATGTGTGGAACGGGCCGGACTGCAAATACGTGAAATTTATTTGCAGCCGTTAGCAGCAGGTACTTTCGCTCTGTCGGAAGACGAGATGAATCATGGCACAGCGTTTATTGATATCGGCGGAGGATCCACTACGATTTCCGTTTTTGCGGAAAATCGTCTGGTGAAAACATCTGTATTGCCGATTGGCGGCGACCATATTACGAAAGATCTGTCAATCGTATTAAAGACACCGACTGAGCAGGCCCGGATGATCAAGCATCAGCATGGACATGCTTTTTACGACGATGCCTCCGACGATGAACTGTTTGAAGTTCCGGTTATCGGAGCAGATTCCAAAGATCAGTACAGTCAGCGCTATATTTCTGAAATTATCGGTTCACGGTTAGAAGAATTATTTGAACTGATCCTGGAAGATCTGTATGAATCAGGAATCAATGACCTGCCGGGCGGAATTGTCATCACCGGCGGCACTGCTAAATTAGACGGTGTGCTGCAATTGGCACGTCATATTTTCAAAACGAGAGTCCGGCTGTATACACCTGAATATATAGGTGTAAGAGAGCCGATGTATTCCACTGCAGTAGGTTTAATCCGCTATGCGTACATGGAAGATGTATTTTTCGGCCATGAAGGCGGACAAGCTGGTCTTTCACAGACAGATGATGCAGTATATGAAACCGCGGAACAAGCGCCTAAGCCTGCAAGACCGAAGAAAGAAAAGGGCGAAGGCTTTATGAAAAAAGCTAAAAAAATGTTCGATAATTTTTTTGAATGAAACATGTGGGGCAGGGAATCGCAGATAAAGTAGAGGAGGAAAACCAATGCTTGAATTTGATACGAATGTAGATGCGTTAGCAGTGATAAAAGTAATTGGAGTAGGCGGCGGTGGAAACAATGCGGTCAACCGAATGATCGAACACGGAGTACAGGGTGTAGAATTTATTGCAGTCAATACGGATGCGCAGGCTTTAAAACTTTCATCGGCAGAAGTAAAGCTGCAGATCGGAGAGAAATTGACACGCGGTTTAGGTGCGGGTGCTAATCCGGAAGTCGGTAAAAAGGCTGCTGAAGAGAGTAAAGAACAGCTAGAAGAAGCATTGCGCGGGGCAGATATGGTATTTGTAACTGCTGGTATGGGTGGAGGTACCGGAACGGGTGCAGCTCCTGTTATCGCTCAAATTGCTAAAGATTTGGGTGCACTGACAGTAGGTGTTGTCACACGTCCATTCACATTCGAAGGAAGAAAGCGTCAGACACAAGCAATCGGCGGTATAACAGGCATGAAGGAAGCAGTGGATACGCTGATCGTGATTCCAAATGATAAGCTTCTGGAAATTGTGGATAAAAATACTCCGATGCTGGAAGCGTTCCGGGAAGCAGACAATGTATTGCGACAAGGTGTTCAAGGTATTTCCGACTTGATCGCGGTTCCCGGCCTCATCAACCTGGATTTCGCAGACGTCAAAACGATCATGTCCAATAAAGGTTCTGCTTTAATGGGAATCGGTATGTCTACTGGAGAAAACAGAGCGGCAGAAGCAGCGAAAAAAGCAATCTCCAGCCCATTGCTTGAAACATCGATCGACGGGGCAAAAGGTGTTTTGATGAACATCACCGGCGGATCAAACCTGAGCTTGTTTGAAGTACAGGAAGCAGCTGATATCGTAGCTTCCGCATCAGACGAAGATGTAAATATGATCTTCGGTTCTGTGATTAACGATGATCTGAAGGATGAAATCATCGTAACAGTCATTGCGACCGGTTTTAATGAAGAGCATCTGACGGCACCGAGACCAAACAGAAATTCAGGAGCCGGGGTCGGAAGTGGCATGCGTCAGCGCGAAAACAAGCCGCAGCAGCAGGCACCAGTGCAAAGCAGACGCGAAGAGCCGCGCTACGAGCAGCCTGAACAGCCAAGACAGCCGCAGACAAACCAGCACGAAGAGCAACTGGATATCCCAACGTTCTTGCGCAATCGTCAGCGCCGTAAGTAATAATAATTCAAAGCTTTCCGTCAGAGAAATGATTCTCTGATGGGAAGCTTTTTTGTAGTTATGCAGTAGGGTAAGTGGAAAGAGACCGTTTCCCTGCGTTCCGGGCGGACGCGTGTCTTGCGGGCCCGCGGTGAGCCAAGCGAACAGCGAAGGGTTCGCTTTGCCGTATTTTGCAGAAATTAAGGCAATACAAGGTTCCTTCTGCACACTATTTTCGTTCGCTCCCGCAAGTCGTCTCACCTGTCGGACTGATCCTCCTAGAGTGGTTTTGCCGCGGGCTCACACGAAGTGAGTCATGCAGCCGTTGCCAAGCGAACGGCGTAGGGTTCGCTTTGCCGTATTTCTGTGTCCTTTACAGAAATAAAGGCACCTGTCGGCGAACTTAGGCTGCCTTCCACTCCGGTACACTGGCTGGTTTTTCAGAATTTTTATGTGAGTGGCAGTATGAGCATATTATTTGAGACTCTTATAAAAGTATGTTGTTCATGCAATGCTTAGCATTCTACAATTGCTTAGATACTTGTGATTAATACATTTGCAAAGTCGTAAAACGAAAATTCACCAACTAAACTCTTATCCTGCAAAAAATCAGTATGACATATTTTCTGCGACACAAGCGAAGGCGCAACTGCGGGGTCGGCCGTTGCTATAAGACTGCTGGCATGCCCTTCGCCAGTAGGCTTATAGCGTAAGACAATCCCCCAGCGCCGTAGCGAATTTTAACTGCAAACCCATACTTCATTCAAACTACCCGCAAAGTCGAGCAACGAAGCCATATCATACCAACTAAATCCACAACATACCAAAAAGCTGAATGACCTGCCTTCCACATACCAGCGAAGGAGCAACTAACGGGCCGGCTATGAGCGTGGAGGCCGGTTCAATGATCACGACGGGATGCAGTATGATCACGCATCCGATCCGAATGATCACGTGGCCGGTGGGTATGAGCGGCTAAGGCTGGGCTATGAGCGCTTGAGCGGGTACTATGATCATCCGCCAAGCTTCTTTGGCAGATAGGCACGTTTTTCGCCAGTAGGCTTATAGCGTAAGGCAATCCCCCAGCGCCGCAGCGGTTTTGAACTGCAAATTCATACCTCATCCAAACTACCTGCAAAGTCGAGCAACGAAACAAAACAAAATCAGCTCAAGCCAAACTCTTGAAAATACACAACACCAACCAAATTAAAATTTTGTCGAAGGCTTTGCGAAAAACTGTCCGCAGCCTGACATTTTTTTTAGGACGGCCGTGATAATCTATTTCTAAGGAGGCCGGCATATGTATGCGGAACTGATGATAGGAATTAATATGCTCTTTAACTATGCAATCCTGTCATTCACTAATAAAGTCGGAAATCACCAGACGGGCAGAAGGAGGCTGTGGAGCGCCTCGTTTATCGGAGCCTTCTTTATTACTATGTTTCCCCATTCTGTGCCAGCGATCATCTTTACTTTTTTAGGAATGACCTATATTGCCTTTGGACAAACGCTCAGCAGTTGGAAAAATGCTGCACCGGCAGTTCTGATCGCCGCTTTTTTTGCTGGCGGACTGCTGACACTGATCTATTCAAAAATAGCGATTGCACAAAACAATCTTTTTGTGTTATTTGCTGTGGGAATTGCGTACATCGCACTTTATATCTTCAAAATTAAGTGGCTGGATACCCGCAAAGACAGCAGACTGCAGCGTCTCACGGCAGATTCTGAGCTGATGCTGTGGAAACAGGAAATACCGCTGAAAGTATTTATAGATACCGGCAATCACTGTGTGGAGCCGATTTCAGGTGCATCTGTTCATTTTATTGCTTTCGAAGCTGTAAAAGAACAGCTGCCTGCTGATTTTTCAACTGCTTTGCAAAAATGGAACCCTGATACTTCGCCGGACCTGTCACAATTTCCTGCAGTTTACCAAAAAGATCTTCGACTAATTCGTCTGCAAACCGTGCAGGGCGCTTCGTGGACAGTCGGAATCAAGTATGACAGCTGGCTGATAGACGGACAGCCACTGCCTGCCGGCTATGCCGTGCTGACAAAAGAACAGCGGAAATACCCGCAAGGTGCATCCGCTATACTGCAAGTCAGCGCACTGGAAATAATGAAAGAGGAAAGGAGAATAGAGACATGTTAACGGATGTGAAAAAGTGGATTTCCTATCTGGCGGGTTTCTTCAGGAAAAAGAATGGAACATTTTATATCGGAGGACATGAATCCCTCCCGAAACCGCTCGATAAAGAAAAGGAAGCCATTACGATACAAGCTTTGATGAACGGAGACCCGGCAGCTCGTGACACACTGATTGAAAAAAATCTTCGCCTGGTAGTCTATATTGCGAGACGTTTTGATAATACGAATACAAATATTGAAGACCTGATCAGCATCGGTACGATCGGACTTATAAAAGCGATAGAGACATTCAAAGCGGATAAAAATATTAAGCTGGCCACATATGCTTCCCGCTGTATTGAAAATGAAATTCTGATGCATCTGCGTAAAACCAACAGGATGCGTTCGGAAATTTCATTCGATGAACCGCTTAACTCCGATGCAGACGGAAATGAACTTCTGCTGTCCGATATATTGGGAACAGATGAAGACATTATTACAGATGATGTAGAAAAGAAACTGGAACGCCAGTATATGATTGATGCGATTTCTGGGCTTGATGATAGAGAACGATATATTATGGAACAGCGTTTTGGACTGATGGGCACGATGGAAATGACGCAGAAAGAAGTGGCCGATCTACTGGGGATCTCACAGTCCTATATATCGAGACTGGAAAAGAAAATCATCTCTGAACTTCGTGACCGACTGAATCAGCCGATTTCCTAATTGGCTGCATCGGTAGAAATTGGCGAATTTCAAAACCGCATATTCTAAAGACTTGAGGACAAACTACTTTGTACACTCACCTATAGAATGCGGAGGAATAGCCAATGGTACGTACAAGAGTAGAAATTTGTGGAATCAATACGTCCGAACTGCCATTATTGACAAGCGATGTAATGAAAGAGACTTTCATTCGTTTGCAAAGTGGTGATGAATTCGCCAGAGATGAATTGGTGTTTGCGAACTTGCGTCTCGTACTCAGTCTGGTACAGCGTTTTAATTACCGTGGAGAACAGGCTGACGATTTATTCCAAGTAGGCTGTATTGGATTGCTGAAAGCCATTGATAATTTTGATTTGAAACACAATGTTCGATTTTCAACGTATGCGGTACCCATGATCATAGGAGAAATTAAGCGCCATCTCCGTGACCACCATGCCGTCCGGGTATCAAGATCATTGCGTGATATCGCATATAAAGCCATTAAGGCAAAAGAAGAGTATATCAATGAACATCAGCACGAACCGCGCATCTCAGACTTAGAAAAAATGACAGGTATTCCGGAAGAAGATATTTTATTCGCACTGGATGCCATCCAAGATCCCATGTCATTGCATGAGCCGATGAACAGTGATGGCGGGGATCCGATCTATATGATGGATCAACTGCAGGATCAGCGTGTCTCAGAGGAACGCTGGATGACGTATGTGTCGATAAAAGACAGCGTAGATGAGTTGGACGAACGTCAGCAGCTCATCGTCTCCAAACGCTTTTACCTGGGACAGACACAAACAGAAATTGCGAAGGAACTTGGAATATCCCAAGCTCAGATCTCCCGAATTGAAAAGCATGCGATGGAAAAGATCCGATTAGGCATTGAGCAGAAGAATAGTTAAGTGACAGCCGTTACAATGCCCCGATCGGATTGTGACGGCTTTTTGCGTTCTCGATAAAAGACACTAAGCATAGTATGAAATAAGGAGGGGAAACTATGCGTTTTTCCAGCTTGCAGAAAAAAGAAGTGATTGAAATAAAAAAAGGTTCATTTCTTGGCTTCGTCCAAGATGCTACGATTGATATTACCAGCGGCAAAATAGATAAACTGCATATAGGCGAAATTCAACGTTCTTTTTTCTCAGATTCAAAATCAAAAGGCGTGCAAAAGGTTGGCTACGCCGATGTCAAAACCATAGGGAAAGATATTGTGCTTGTCCAGAAGAAACACTCAAATCAATGACTAATCGTTGATATCTAGTGCCTCGCTTGATACAATGTAGCAAAGAAGAAGAAAAGTAGTGATATTGTGGAAGTGAAACAACGGTTAGCAACTATACAGCAGCAAATAAACGAAACTTGTAAAAAAATGGGTCGAAACCCGGAAGAACTCACATTAATAGCGGTTACTAAATCGGTATCTTCCAAAAGGGCACAGTCCCTGGCAGATCTTGGTGTGAAAGATTTTGGAGAAAACCGACTGGAAGGACTTCTGGATAAACAGGAGAATATCCAAGAGGAAGTGAACTGGCATTTTATAGGCAATCTGCAGACACGCAAAGTGAAAGAGCTGATTGATACGATTGACTGCCTTCATTCTGTTGACCGCATGAGTCTTGTGAAAGAAGTGAATAAAAGAGCCTTCAGGCCATTGGATTGCTTTGTTCAAGTCAATGTCTCCGGGGAAGAATCAAAGTCTGGTATTACACCGGCTGAAGCCGATGCATTCTTTGAGCAATTAGCAGAGTATGAGAACGTTCATGTCATTGGATTAATGACGATGGCACCTGACACAGAGGATGAATCTGTCATCCGCAGCGTTTTCCGTTCATTACGGGAAATACGTGACAACATCGCTGCAAAAAAATTGCCGTATGCCCCGTGCACACAATTATCGATGGGAATGTCCAACGACTTTATGATTGCAATCGAAGAAGGTGCAACGCATATACGGGTTGGCACCGCCTTAGTCGGATCAGAAAGCGAGGAAGACAAATGAGCCTCAAAAAACGATTTGAGAAATTGTTTTGGTTGGAAGAAGAGGAAACAGTCACTGAATCTGCGGGCAGACAACCGATTGCAAATCAGCCGCCTGCCCGGAAAGAACCTAAAAAGACCAACACTAGGAAGCAAGTAGCTGAACCGCATCCATCCACGCCGGTCATCAGCCTGCAAAGTGTCCAAAAATCATCGAAAGTGATTTTAGTGGAGCCCCGCGCTTATGCGGAAGCCCAGGATATTGCAGAGCATTTGAAAAACAAGCGCTCCGTCGTAGTGAATTTGCAGCGGATTGACCGGGATCAAGGATTTCGCATCATCGATTTTTTAAGCGGTACTGTCTATGCACTCGGAGGAGATATTCAGCGAGTGGGCACCGATATCTTTCTATGTGCACCTGAGAACGTGGAAGTGGCAGGCTCGATTACAGAATATCTGTCCGAATAAATAGTTGAATTATTTTATTGGACAAGCAGAAGAGCCCGCGAAAGTATGAGTTAAACCATTTTGAATGAGGTGTACATGAAATTATGATCGGTTTATTGAACATTGTGTATTTAGTAGTATCCAGAGCGGTTTTAATCTATTCTTTTATTTTAATCGCCTATATTTTAATGTCCTGGATCCCGTCGACCCGTGAAACTAAAATCGGTCAGCTGATCGGGCGTGTTGCTGAACCTTATCTGGGTTTTTTCCGAAAGTTTATCCCGCCGCTCGGTATGATCGATATATCTCCGATCGTGGCATTATTTGCACTGAATCTGATCGGCAGAGGACTTGGACAGATTTACCTGATGTTATTCCAAGCGTTGATCTAAGCATAAAATAAAACTTAAATCCTCACAGGGTGGGGATTTTTTTGTACAAGGAGAAGGATTTTCATGGAATCGATTTTCCAGCATTTCAGAAAGGAAGAGCAGCCTTTTATTGAAAAGGTGAATAGCTGGGTGAAAGAAGTAGAGGATACGTATGCCCCGAAACTGACAGAATTTCTGGATCCGCGTCAGCGGTTTATAGCGGAATCCATAGTGCGTAATTCTGAGCTGATGCTTGCGGCAGAAGGAGGATTTCCGGATTCTGAGCGAAAACGGATGCTCATCTATCCGGATTACTATTCACCGGAAACGGATGAGTTTCAAATCAGTCTGTATGAAGTGCATTATCCTCAGAAATTCATTGATATGAAGCATTCACAGCTTTTAGGTTCACTGCTGTCGGTGGGAATCGACCGTTCACGATTCGGAGATATACAGATAGCTGAGGAAAAAGTGCAATTTGCAGTAGCAGAGGAAGTATCCGAATATATTCATGTCAATTTTACACAGGTCGGCAAGGTAAAAGTATCCGTTAAACCCATTCTGAATATGGCTGAAGTGATTGATGCAAAAGAAGAATGGGCGGAAGAAATGCATATTATCAGTTCGCTGCGGCTGGATACAGTTGTCGCTTCATTGACAAATTGTTCACGCGCCAAAGCTTCTTCTCTGATAAAAGGAGAAAAAGTAAAAGTAAACTGGGCGATGATCGATCAGCAGGCTTTTGAAGTGGAAGAGCATGATGTTCTGTCTGTCAGAGGCTTTGGCCGCTATAAAATCCTCAGTATTGAAGGCAGGACGAGAAAAGATAAGATTCGGGTCGTGATTGGTGCGTTAGTCTGATAGAGAAAGCCTTGATAAAATCGGTAAAGTAGTGTTTAATCAAGTAGTACAGAACAATTGAGAATTGACATGGATCAGACGGAAAGGAGAAAGCATTTCATGGCTTTAACCCCTACGGATATACATAACAAAGCATTCAGTTCGAAATTTCGCGGTTATGATGAAGACGAAGTGAATGAGTTTCTAGAGCAGGTTATGAAGGATTATGAAAACGTTATAAAGAAAAATGAAGAGCTGCAGCAGACGATTTCTCTTAATGAAGCAAAATTAGCTCATTTCAATACAATTGAAGGCACTTTGCAGAAGTCTATTCTGATTGCTCAGGAAGCGGCAGAGGATGTGCGCAGAAATGCGATACAGGAATCCAAGCTGATCGTCAAGGAATCGGAGAAAAATGCAGACCGCATTGTCAATGATGCATTGGCGCGGGCGAGAAAAGTTGCGTTGGAAGTAGAAGACTTGAAGAAACAGTCCAAGGTGTTTAGAAGCCGTTTCAAGATGATGGTGGAAGCACAGCTGGATTTAATCAAGACAGATGACTGGGATCAGCTGCTGAAGTATGAGCTGGATACGACGAGTGCAGAAAGTGCGGCAGATGAAGAATCGTAAGAACTTGACAATTCTTTGCGGCATTTTTATAATGACAATAATTACGTAAAGTAGAAGCGTCGAAAGAGACAGTACTTTCTGATTTGACCGACAGCGAGCCGGGGGCGGTGGAAGCCCGGCGGGGATGCAGAAACGAAAATCACTCCGGAGCTGGTTCGTGGATATGTACATGGACCCGGTTACACTGCCGTTAACAGTGTCTAAGCGGCAATTGGTTTCAATTGCAAGTAGGGTGGTACCGCGAGAATAACCTCGTCCCTTTTTTGGGATGGGGATTTTTTTATTTTCTTTCATAGTACTTTAGACGTAAACATAAAGAGGAGGAATTATAAATGGAATACAAAGATACATTGCTCATGCCAAAAACAGAATTTCCGATGCGCGGAAATTTACCGAATAATGAGCCGAAGATGCAAGAAAAATGGAATGAAAAAAATATCTATCAGCAGGTGCAAGAACGTACAGCAGGCAGACCCTATTTTATCCTGCATGACGGACCTCCATATGCGAACGGCGATTTGCACATGGGCCATGCGCTCAATAAAGTGCTGAAAGATTTTATCGTCCGCTATAAATCCATGTCAGGCTTCCACGCACCTTACGTCCCGGGCTGGGATACGCACGGTCTGCCGATTGAGCAGGCGCTTGTTAATAAAGGTGTAGACCGCAAGAAAATGAGCATCGCAGAATTCCGTAAAATGTGTGAAGAGTATGCTTTGGAGCAAATTAATAATCAGCGCACTCAATTCAGACGTCTTGGAGTCCGCGGCGACTGGGAAAATCCTTATATTACATTAAAGCCGGCATTTGAGTCCCGTCAGATTCAAGTATTCGGCGAGATGGCCAAAAAAGGTTATATCTATAAAGGATTGAAGCCGGTTTATTGGTCTCCTTCCAGTGAATCAGCTTTGGCAGAAGCCGAAATTGAATATCAGGATAAGAAGTCTCCTTCTATTTATGTCAGCTTCCCTGTGCGCGACGGCAAAGGGGTACTGGCTGAAGATGTAAAATTCCTAATTTGGACGACAACTCCTTGGACGATTCCTGCAAACTTGGGGATTTCTGTACACCCGGCGTTTACGTATGCAATTGTAAATGTCAATGGTGAGAAGTTTGTTGTGGCAAAGGATCTTGTGGAGTTTTTAGCTAAAGAACTAGAGTGGGAAGATTATACAGTTGAACAGGAACTGCCGGGAGCTGATTTGGACCGTATTGTGGCGAAGCATCCATTCTATGACCGCGATTCACTTGTCATGCTGGGCGAGCACGTGACAGCAGATGCTGGTACCGGATGTGTTCATACGGCACCTGGTCACGGTGAGGACGACTTCTACGTCAGTAAAGCATATGGTATTGATGCTTTGTCTCCAATCAACGACCGCGGCGTCATGACAGACGAAGCGCCGTTCTTTGAAGGTATGTTCTACGAAGATGCCAATAAAGCAGTCACAGAAAAGCTTAAAGAAGTCGGCGCACTTCAGAAGCTTTCATTTATCACTCACTCGTACCCGCATGACTGGCGTACGAAAAAGCCGGTTATTTACCGTGCGACAGCTCAGTGGTTTGCATCGATTGAATTATTCAGAGAGGACTTGCTGGAAGCTATCCGTAAAACAGAGTTCACGCCTTCATGGGGTGAAACACGTCTGTTCAATATGGTTCGTGACCGCGGAGACTGGTGTATTTCCCGCCAGCGTGTATGGGGTGTTCCCATTCCGGTATTTTACGCGGAAAACGGCGATGCCATTCTGACTGATGAAACAATTGGCCATGTGGCAAAATTATTCCGCGAAAATGGTTCGAACATCTGGTTTGAACGTTCTGCAAAAGAACTGCTGCCTGAAGGCTTTGCACACGAAGGCAGCCCGAATGGAGAGTTTACAAAAGAAACAGATATCATGGATGTTTGGTTCGATTCCGGAACGACCCACCAAGGCGTCCTGGATGAGCGTGATGACCTCGTGTATCCGGCTGACTTGTACTTGGAAGGATCCGACCAATATCGCGGCTGGTTCAACTCTTCATTGACGACGAGTGTCGCAATCAATGGAATTGCACCGTACAAAGGGATTCTGAGCCACGGCTTTACGCTGGATAAAGATGGCCGTAAAATGAGTAAATCACTTGGAAACGTGATTGTCCCTTCAAAAGTGATCAATCAATTAGGCGCTGATATTGTTCGTCTGTGGGTTGCTTCTGTCGATTATACAGCAGACGTGCGTGTATCTGATTCGAACTTCAAGCAAGTATCAGAAGTATATCGTAAAATCCGTAACACGATCCGTTTCTTGCATGGTAATGTAGCTGATTTCAATCCGTCAGCGGACCGTGTGTCATTTGAGGACATGCGTCCTGTCGATCAGTATGTCTATGTGAAACTTCAAGATTTAATTGAGGAAGTAACAACAGCATATGAAAAATATGAATTTGCAAGTGTTTATCACGCTGTAAATAATTTCTGCACAGGCGTACTGAGCTCGTTCTACCTCGATATTGCGAAAGATGTCGTGTATATCGAAGGGGCGAATCATCCTCACCGCCGTGCGATGCAGTCGGTTATGTACGATACGCTGATCACTTTAGTCAAACTGATCACACCGATCCTGCCGCACACTGCAGATGAAATGTGGAACTATCTGACAGTGAAAGAAGCTGACAGTGTTCAATTAACCGATATGCCGAAAGCTGATCAAAAAGGCGAAACGGCAGATCAACTGCGCGAACGTTTTGACGGCTTGATGGATATTCGTGATGATGTACTGAAAGCTTTGGAAGAAGCGCGAAATGCAAAAGTCATCGGGAAATCACTTGAAGCAAAAGTAACGGTTGTATTGCCCGAAGATCAGCAAGGCCTGCTGCAGGCTGAAGATATTGACTTCGCACAATTTTTCATTGTTTCTGCATTTGAAGAAAGCAAAGAGGCAGATCTGCCAAATGCACTAAAACTGGACCGTGCAACTGTGCTGGTCGAAAAAGCAGACGGTGAGAAATGTGAACGCTGCTGGACGATTTCTACAACAGTCGGGGAAGATGCAGAGCACCCTGCACTATGTACACGATGCGCAACAGTCGTAAAAGAGAACTATGCATAAGTAATCTTGATGCAAAAGCCATCATCATTCACTCGTGGATGATGATGGCTTTGCTTTTTTATTGATTGAATGCAGTAAAAAGTTAAAATGACCTGACATTGTGGTAAAATAAATTAGACATTTGCTGGACGGAGGTAGACGCAGTGATCGCTTATTATGCAATAGCTGTTTTAGTCATAGCGCTGGATCAACTGACAAAATGGCTGGTAGTGAAAAATATGGAGCTCAGAGAATATATTTCTGTACTGGATCCTTATCTCGGCTTGCTCTCGCATCGGAACCGAGGCGCCGCCTGGGGTATGCTTGAAGGGAAAATGTGGTTGTTCTATATTGTAACCGTTGCAGTGGTTGCAGCTATTATATACTTTTTCCATACAGAAGGAAAAAAAGATCGCCTGCTCGGCATCAGCCTAATGCTTTTGCTTGGAGGGGCAGTCGGAAACTTCATTGACCGTTTATTCAGAGGAGAAGTCGTAGATTTTGTTTCTGTTCTGATCCCGGTTATTAATTATGATTTTCCGATATTCAACGTAGCAGACGCGGCATTGACCATCGCAGTCGTACTGATCTTAGTGCATGTACTGCTTGATGAGAAAAAGAAAAAGAAAAAAGGTGTTTCCTAATGGAACGATTTGAATTTGAAATTACAGAGGAACTTGCAGGCAGTCGGATAGATAAAGCGATTGCCACATTACAGCCCGACTGGTCACGTACGCAAATACAGCAATGGCTGAAAGAAGAACATATACAAGTGAATGGCAGCTTTGTAAAATCAAACTATAAAGTAAAAGCAGAAGATACGATTGCTATAGAGCAACCGGATCCTGAAGTGTACGATATCGAAGCAGAAAATCTCGATCTTGAAATTGTTTATGAAGATCGTGATGTACTGGTAGTGAATAAACCTGTAGGTATGGTTGTCCATCCCTCACCCGGTCATCTGTCAGGCACATTGGTCAATGGACTGATGTATCAGTGCACGGATCTCTCCGGTATCAATGGCGTTATGAGACCTGGTATCGTTCACCGGATTGATAAAGATACGTCCGGTTTACTGATGGTCGCAAAAAATGATAAAGCCCATGTTTCATTGGTCAATCAACTTGTGGAGAAGTCTGTTAACCGGGTTTACACGGCGCTCGTGCACGGTCATATACCCCACGACAATGGCACGATTGATGCACCGATTGGCAGGGATCCGCGCGATCGCCAACGGATGGCAGTCGTTGATAATGGAAAGAATGCGGTCACACATTTTAAAGTGCTGGAACGTTTTGGTGAGTACACACTGGTAGAATGCCGTCTGGAAACAGGACGTACACACCAAATTCGCGTCCATATGAAGTATATCGGTTATCCGCTTGTCGGAGATCCAAAGTATGGACAACGAAAGACAATAGATTTCGGCGGGCAGGTTCTGCATGCGGGAACAGTAGGCTTTGTGCATCCGGTAACCGAAGAGTATTTGGAGTTCACTGCGCCTTTGCCTGAAAATTACCAAAATTTACTGAATGATCTTCGTGGATAATAAGCATTGACAAGTGCAAGTTGATGGCTGTATACTCGATGAAGCAATTGAATAGCGATACCTTTAAAGTCAGTCCTGTGAGGCTGGGAAGGTTGCACGGAATTACATGTTGTCTTGCTGCGGCAAGACCTCGATGTATGCTTTTTTCTGCACGTCCGCCCTCCAGTCGAATCTGACTGGAGGGATTTTTTTATTGAAAAACGGAAAACGGAAAGGGGAAACCACTGATATGGCGGAGAAAGCAGCAATTCTCGATGATCAGGCCATCTCACGTGCGATCACAAGGATTGCGCATGAAATCATCGAAAAAAACAGAGGCATTGACGACTGTATACTGGTAGGCATTAAAACACGGGGCGCCATTTTAGCGAAACGCCTGGCAGACCGGATTGAACAGATTGAAGGCAAACCAATCAAAAAGGGTGAACTGGACATCACACTTTATCGTGATGATCTTCAACTGAAGCATGAACAGGCGGAAGCGCTCGTGCAGCAGGTCGATATTGCACATGATGTCGCAGATCAAAAAGTGATCCTGGTAGACGACGTTCTGTACACAGGACGCACTGTCAGAGCAGCTCTAGACGCGGTGATGGATTTGGGAAGACCTGCCTCCATACAACTGGCAGTACTTGTAGACAGGGGTCACCGGGAACTGCCGATTCGTCCGGATTTTGTAGGCAAGAACATCCCTACATCGAGTGATGAACAAGTAGTGGTCAGCATGATTGAAACAGATGGAACGGATGGCGTCACAATCCATACACGTACATTATAAACAGCCGGGGGACTTGAGAAGATGAGTGAAAAAGTATTAGATGTCAATGAAAAACCACAGCCGGTGCGATGGCTTGCGCTGAGCTTACAGCATATGTTCGCGATGTTCGGCGCAACGATTTTAGTGCCGCAGCTGGTTGGATTGAGTCCTGCAATTGCTTTATTGACAAGCGGAATCGCAACGATTGTATTTATTGCCGTGACTAAGTTTCAAGTGCCGGCATACTTAGGTTCTTCATTTGCCTTTATCATACCGATACAGATCGCGACGAAAACCGGTGGGATAGGAAGTGCAATGATCGGGAGTATGTTCGTTGCCTTAGTGTACGCGATCATTTCCCTGCTGATCTGGAAAACAGGCTATCGCTGGATCATGAAAATCCTGCCGCCGATCGTGGTTGGACCGGTCATTATGGTGATCGGACTTGCCATCGCACCGACAGCCATCAATATGGCGAGCACAATCCAGGTAGACGGGGCAGATACCTATAGCGGACTGCACTTTTCAGCTGCACTGGTAACTCTTGCAACCGCCGTATTTTGCCTGATGTTCTTCAAAGGAATCATCAGCCTGATGCCTGTGCTGATCGGAATCGTAGTCGGCTACATCTACTCAGCGGTAATCGGTATCTTGGATTTTACGAAAGTGGCAGAGGCAAAATGGTTTGCAGTGCCTGAGATGCTCATACCCGGAGTCGACTATTCCTTCGTTGTGACACCGACACTGCTCATCGTCATGGTGCCAATCGCCATAGTGACGATTGCAGAACATATTGGTCACCAGCTCGTACTCGGAAAAGTAGTTGAACGCAACTATATCGACAGTCCGGGACTGCACAGATCTTTACTTGGAGATGGTTTAGGAACATTGATCAGCGGCATGGTGGGCGGACCGCCGAAAACTACGTACGGTGAAAACATCGGCGTACTGGCAATCACCCGTGTATACAGTGTTTATGTAATTCTTGGTGCAGCCGTGTTTGCCATCTTCTTCTCTTTCCTTGGAAAAGTGATGGCAATCATTGCGACGATTCCGCAAGCGGTACTCGGAGGCATCTCCATTTTATTGTTCGGTATCATTGCTTCGTCCGGACTGCGCATGCTGATCGATCACCATATTGACTTTGACAATCAGCGAAACTTGGTTATTGCATCTATCATCTTGGTCATCGGCATCGGCGGCGCGACAATAAAATTCAGCCCGACGTTCGAAGTCGGCGGGATGGCTCTCGCAGCGATTGTCGGCGTACTGCTGAACTTATTCCTGCCAGGCAGAAAAGACGATACATTAATGGATGAAGAATAACGAAGATACATAATTACCTGCAGAACATGCCTGCACTTCATGAGGAGGAACATCCGATGGAACATTTAGTTTCAATGAAAGAACTGACAGTGGAAGAAATCATGCTCATTCTGGAGCGGGCAGCCATATTTAAACGGCTGGGCTTCCGGGAACTGCCGGGGACCTATACGGTGTGTAACTTATTTTTTGAGCCCAGCACTCGGACAAAAACAAGTTTTGAAATGGCTGAGCGGAAAGTCGGAGCGCAGATCATCCCGTTTGAAACCAGTTTCTCCAGTACGCTTAAAGGGGAGACACTATATGATACGATCAGAACATTGGAAGCTATCGGATTAGATGCACTCGTCATCCGGCACCCGTCGGACGGTTTTTATGAAGAACTCGTCGAGCGTACAAATGTTGCCATCATTAATGCAGGGGACGGCTCAGGCCAGCATCCGACGCAGTCACTGCTCGATCTGTTTACGATTCAGGAAGAGTTCGGCGGGTTTGAAGGGTTGAAAGTGCTGATTGCCGGAGATATTGCGCACAGCCGTGTTGCCCGCTCCAATGCGGAGGCGCTTCGCAAATTGGGTGCAGAAGTGACTTTCTTATGCCCGCCGGAATGGGCAGGGGAATTCGACAGTGTCGATAACTGGGATGAAGTCATTGAAACAAGTGATGTAGTCATGCTGCTCCGTGTTCAGCATGAGCGGCATAATACGGAGATGGCCTACACGAAAGCTGCTTATCATGAGCAGTACGGACTGACGGAAGAGCGGGCGGCACGCATGAAGGACAAGGCAATTATCATGCATCCGGCGCCAGTGAACCGGGATGTTGAAATAGCGGATTGCTTAATTGAAAGTCCGCAGTCAAGAATTTTTAAACAAGTCGAAAATGGCGTCTATATTCGAGCGGCTGTTCTAGAACTAATTTTGAAGGGGCGGAAGTAATATGACAACTTTAATTCAAAATGTACAGATGGTAAACGAAGAGGGCAAATTAATCCAGACGGATGTTAAAATCTCAGAAGGAAAGATTGCAGAAATCGGCAGCCAGTTAGCAGTTGAAGAATGCGAAGTCATTGAAGGCAACGGACTCTTATTGTCACCGGGACTAATTGATGTACACGTTCACTTGAGAGAGCCGGGCGGAGAGCATAAAGAAACAATTGCAACAGGCACTGCAGCAGCAGCTAAAGGCGGTTATACCACTATCTGCTCGATGCCGAATACCCGTCCAGTTCCGGACACGATTGAGAATATTGAAAAGATCAATAAATTAATTGAAGACAATGCGAAAATTCGCGTGCTGCCCTATGCATCAATCACGATTAGAGAAGCAGGAAAAGAACGGACGAATTTAAAGGAATTGAAAGAACACGGCGCATTCGCATTTACGGATGACGGCGTGGGGATTCAGGAAGCAGGCATGATGTATGAAGCGATGCAGGATGCTGCGGCTATCAACATGCCGATTGTGGCACACTGTGAAGACAATTCATTGATTTATGGCGGTGCTATGCATGAAGGCACGCGCAATAAAGAACTTGGTCTGCCGGGAATTCCTTCCATCGCTGAATCTGTACATATTGCGAGAGATGTTTTATTGGCGGAAGCGGCAGGAGCTCATTACCACGTATGCCACGTCAGTACAAAAGAATCGGTCCGGGTCATTCGCGATGCGAAGAAAGCGGGGATTCACGTAACGGGCGAAGTGAGCCCGCACCATTTACTGCTGGCAGAAAACGATGTGCCGGGAGACGACGCTGACTGGAAAATGAATCCTCCGCTTCGTTCGGAAGAAGACCGCCAGGCTTTGCGGGAAGGGCTGCTAGACGGTACGCTGGATTGCATCGCAACGGATCACGCACCGCATACTGCAGAGGAGAAAGCGGCAGGAATTGCAAAAGCCCCATTCGGTATTACAGGGTTCGAAACAGCATTCCCTCTATTATATACACACTTCGTCAAGCCGGGTCACTGGACACTGAAGCAGCTGGTGGACTGGATGACAGTCAAGCCGGCGGAAGTTTTTGATCTGCCTTACGGTAAAATCGAAGTTGGCGCGGCAGCTGACTTGGTGCTGATTGATTTGGAAAAAGAACAGAAGATCGACCGTACAACATTTGTATCGCAAGGAAAGAACACACCGTTTGATGGCTGGGAATGTGCCGGATGGCCGGTGATGACAATTTTCGGTGGAAACATCGTTTGGAAGGATGGTCAATGATGAAAAAACGTTATTTAGTATTAGAAGACGGTTCGATATTTGAAGGAAAAGCATTTGGAGCGGACAGTGCTTCTATCGGAGAAGCAGTGTTTTCTACCGGAATGACAGGATATCAGGAAACAATTTCCAACCCTTCAGGCTGCGGACAGATTGTTGTCATGACTTATCCATTAATCGGAAATTACGGGATTAACCGCGATGATTATGAATCGATCGATCTGGCAATTAACGGATTGGTTGTCAGAGAATTGACTGAAGAGCCTTCTAATTTCCGCAGCGGCATGTCGCTGGGCGATCTGCTTTCATTGAAAGGAATTCCTGGAATTCAGGAAATTGACACACGCAAGCTGACTCGTTTATTACGCGATAAGGGCTCTTTAAAAGGCAAGCTGACGGCTGCTGGCGACGATATCGATACAGCTGCAGTATTGGCGGAAGTTCAAGGGTATGATCTGCCGAAAGACTTAGTGGCAAAAGTATCAACTAAGCGTCCGTATCCAAGCCCGGGACACGGAAAGCGTGTTGTGGTGATTGATTACGGAATCAAGCACGGCATCTTGCGTGAGCTGAACAAAAAAAACTGTGACGTCATCGTGGTGCCTTATGATACCTCTTCAAAAGAAATCCTGGCTTTGTTCCCGGATGGAATTTTATTATCAAACGGCCCGGGTAATCCGGAAGATGTCGAAGGTGCAGTAGAGACAATTAAAGAATTGCTCGGCAAAAAACCGATCTTCGGCATCGGTCTAGGTCACCAGCTCTTTGCATTAGCTTGCGGAGCCAAGACAGCAAAAATGAAAAATAGCCATAACGGAGGCAATTATCCCGTTAAAGATTTAAATAGAAACCGTACAGACCTGACTTCTCAGAGCCATGGCTATGAAGTGCTGGAAGATTCATTAGCCGGTGCAGGTCTGGAACTGACACATAAAGCACTGAACGACGGCTGTGTGGAAGGCGTGAAAAGTGAAAAATACGAAGCGTTTACCGTGCAGTTCCATCCGGAAGCCTCTCCGGGACCGCATGATGCAAGCTACTTATTTGACGATTTCATCGAATTGATGACTGCAAGCAATCGAAAGGAGAATACCAATGCCTAAACGTACAGATATTAAATCCATCCTTGTCATCGGCTCAGGCCCGATCGTGATCGGCCAGGCTGCAGAGTTCGATTATGCAGGTACACAAGCCTGCCTGTCCCTGAAAGAAGAGGGCTACCGCGTTATTCTCATCAACTCCAATCCCGCAACAATTATGACGGATACGGAAGTTGCCGATAAGGTTTATATCGAGCCGATCACACTGGACTTCGTCAGCCGGATTATCCGCAAAGAGCGTCCGGATGCTTTGCTGCCTACACTTGGCGGCCAGACGGGATTGAACATGGCGATCGAGCTTCAGGAGTCAGGTATTCTTGATGAACTGGAGATTGAGATTCTGGGTACCAAACTGGATGCGATCCATAAAGCAGAAGACCGTGACCTGTTCCGTAACTTGATGAATGAAATGGGAGAACCGGTTCCGGAAAGTGATATTATCCATAATCTTGATGAAGCGTACGCGTTCGTAAAGAGAATCGGCTATCCGGTAATCGTTCGTCCTGCCTTTACGCTCGGCGGAACGGGCGGAGGAATCTGTCATGACGATGAAGACTTGGAAGAAATCGTAGCGAGCGGTTTGAAATACAGCCCGGTTACACAGTGTCTATTGGAGAAATCTATCGCAGGATTTAAAGAGATCGAATATGAAGTCATGCGTGACTCTGCAGACAACGCGATTGTTGTTTGTAATATGGAGAACGTTGATGCAGTCGGTATCCATACAGGAGATTCCATTGTGGCGGCACCGTGCCAGACGTTGACAGACCGTGAAAATCAAATGCTGCGCAACGTTTCATTGGATATCATCCGTGCATTGAAAATCGAGGGCGGCTGTAATGTTCAGCTGGCACTTGATCCGCACAGCTTTGATTACTACATTATCGAAGTGAACCCGCGTGTCAGCCGTTCATCTGCACTGGCATCTAAAGCAACAGGCTATCCGATCGCGAAGCTTGCGGCAAAAATTGCGGTTGGTCTGACGCTGGATGAAATGATGAACCCCGTAACAGGCAATACGTATGCATGCTTCGAGCCGACACTCGACTATGTTGTAACGAAGATTCCGCGCTGGCCTTTCGACAAGTTCGAATCGGCAAAACGTAATCTCGGCACACAAATGAAAGCAACAGGCGAAGTAATGGCGATGGGCCGTACGTTTGAAGAGTCGATCTTGAAAGCAGTGCGTTCACTTGAAACGGGCCAGTTCGATCTATCATTGCCTGGCGGAGATGAAATGTCTGACGAATGGATCGAGAAGCGGATCCGCAAAGCGGGAGATGAGCGTTTATTCTTCTTAGGGGAAGCGCTGCGCCGCGGAGTTACGATCGAAACATTGCACGAGTGGAGTGCAATCGATTTATTCTTCCTGCGCAAATTCGAAAACATCGTGCGCTATGAGCAGATGCTGAAAGATCATCCATTTGATTATGCAACAGCCTATAAAGCGAAGCGTTTAGGTTTTGCAGATGTTGTCATTGCGCAATTCTGGAATACGACAGAGCGTGAAGTGTATGATTGGAGAAAAGAGCAGGAATTAATTCCGGTCTATAAAAAAGTAGATACTTGTGCGGGTGAATATGAATCGGATACACCGTATTTCTACGGGACGTATGAAGAGGAAAATGAATCCGTCAAAACAGACAAGAAAAGTGTTGTGGTGCTCGGTTCCGGCCCGATCCGAATCGGACAAGGTGTGGAGTTCGACTATGCAACCGTTCACTGTGTATGGGCAATCCAGGAAGCCGGCTATGAAGCGATCATCGTCAATAATAACCCGGAAACGGTCTCAACAGACTTCTCGATCTCCGATAAGCTCTACTTTGAGCCGCTGACGATTGAAGATGTCATGCACATTATCGACTTGGAGCAGCCTGAAGGCGTTATCGTACAGTTTGGCGGACAGACTGCAATCAACTTGGCAGCAGACTTAGAAGCACGCGGCGTGAAAATTCTTGGTACATCACTTGAAGATATCGACCGTGCTGAAAACAGAGATAAATTCGAGAGTGCACTTCATGAAATCGGCGTTCCGCAGCCGCTTGGTAAAACTGCACTGTCTGTTCCTGAAGCAGTCGTGATAGCCAATGAAATTGGTTATCCGGTACTAGTCCGACCTTCCTATGTATTAGGCGGCCGTGCAATGGAAATTGTCTATCATGAAGAAGAGTTGCTGCAGTACATGGAAAATGCGGTGAAGGCCAGCCCCGAGCATCCTGTATTGATTGACCGCTATTTGACAGGTACGGAAATCGAAGTGGATGCAATCTGTGACGGCGAGACGGTGTTGATTCCCGGTATCATGGAGCATATCGAACGTGCAGGCGTTCACTCCGGTGACTCCATCGCTGTGTTCCCGCCGCAAAATCTGTCTCAGTCCATGATTGAAACGATTGCGGAATACACAAAGCGCCTGGCTCTAGGCTTAAAAATCAGAGGATTGCTGAATATTCAGTTCGTTATTTCTGAAGGACAGGTATATGTCATTGAGGTAAACCCGCGTTCAAGCCGTACGGTGCCGTTCTTGAGTAAAATCACGAATATCCCGATGGCTAATGTAGCGACGCAAGCGATCTTAGGCAAATCGATCGCAGAGCAAGGCTTCACAGACGGACTCGCGGTTGCACCAGAAGGCGTCTACGTAAAAGTACCGGTCTTCTCATTCGCAAAACTTCGCCGTGTGGATATTACACTCGGACCTGAAATGAAATCGACAGGGGAAGTCATGGGGAAAGACAGCACGCTGGAAAAAGCTCTTTATAAAGGGTTAGTCGCTGCAGGCATGGAAGTGAAAGAATATGGTTCTGTGCTCATGACAGTTTCAGATAAAGATAAAGAAGAAATTATCGAGATCGCGAGACGTTTTGTCCAAATCGGCTATCGCATCCTGGCTACAGAAGGAACAGCGAATGCCCTTGAACAGGCAAATATCGAAGTCCAGACAGTAGGAAAGATTGGAACTGACGGGCCGACATTGATTGACGTCATTCAAAAAGGACAGGCACAGTTAGTGATCAACACACTGACGAAAGGAAAGCAGCCTGCCCGTGACGGCTTCAGAATCCGCCGTGAATCCGTCGAGAATGGAGTTCCTTGCTTCACTTCGATCGATACAGCCGCTGCCATGCTGTCTGTAATCGAGTCGATGACATTTGAAACAGCTGCGATGCCAAAAGCGCAGGTGATCCAATGATCATCCAGGATTTGATGACCGTTGTTTCCCAGCAGCAAATCGCAAAAAACATTTTTGAAATGAAACTGGCAGGAAAGCTGGTCGGAGAAATTACTTCTCCGGGCCAGTTTGTCCATATCAGAGTATCCGATTCATTCGAACCGCTGCTGCGCCGTCCAATTTCTATAGCGGAGATCAATGCAGAGACAAATGAAATGACCATTATCTACCGGGCGGAAGGACGCGGTACAGAGCTGCTGTCTGAAAAGCGTGAAGGGGATATTGTCAATGTGCTGGGACCGCTTGGCAACGGATTCCCTGTTGGAGAAACAGCATCCGGCCAAACAGCTGTCCTGATCGGCGGAGGAATCGGTGTGCCGCCGCTTTATGAATTGTCAAAGCAGTTGACGGTAAAAGGCGTGAAATGCATTCATATTCTTGGCTTCCAGTCTGATGATGTCGTCTTCTATGAAGAAGAATTTAAAGCACTGGGTGAAACATATATTGCAACAGTCGACGGCAGCAACGGTACCGAAGGCTTTGTCACCAATGTCATGAGCGGGCTGGCAGATGAATTCGAAACATTCTACAGCTGCGGTCCTATGCCGATGCTTGATGCCGTGCAAAAAGCCTATGTGCATAAAAAAGGTTTCCTATCATTTGAACAGCGCATGGGCTGCGGAATCGGCGCCTGTTTTGCCTGCGTCTGCCATACAAATGAGAACGCAACGGACAAAGCGTATGTCAAAGTATGCTCTGACGGTCCGGTATTTCCAGCAGGGATGGTGCAAATATGAACAGATTAGCGAGTACATTGCCCGGTCTCGACTTAAAGAATCCGATCATGCCGGCATCCGGATGTTTCGGTTTTGGAAAAGAGTATGGAAATTTATATGATCTTTCACAGCTCGGTGCCATTATGATCAAAGCAACAACACTCGAAACACGCTACGGCAATCCGACACCGCGCGTGGCAGAAACATCATCAGGCATGCTGAATGCAATCGGGCTTCAAAATCCGGGATTGAAGGGTGTTCTCGAAAATGAGCTGCCCTGGCTGGAAAAATACGATGTGCCGATTATCGCAAACGTAGCAGGTTCGGAAACAGAAGATTATGTAGAAGTGGCGAAAGAAATTTCCAAAGCACCAAATGTACACGCATTGGAACTCAATATTTCCTGTCCGAACGTTAAATGCGGCGGTATTACTTTTGGAACAGATCCTGAAATAGCAAAAGAACTGACAGCAGCAGTAAAAGCTGTATCTTCCGTACCTGTCTATGTAAAATTGTCTCCGAACGTAGCTGACATTAAGTCAATGGCAGCTGCCGTAGAAGCAGGCGGAGCGGACGGTATCACGATGATCAATACACTTGTCGGTATGCGTTTGGATGAAAAGACCGGAAGACCGGTCATTGCCAATAAAACTGGCGGGTTATCCGGACCGGCTGTAAAACCTGTTGCGATCCGCATGGTGTATGAAGTGAGCCAAGTCGTCAATATTCCGATCATCGGAATGGGCGGCGTCACTTGCGTGCAGGATGTGGTGGACTTCATGTCAGCAGGAGCAAGCGCCGTGGCGGTCGGTACAGCAAACTTCGTCGATCCGTTTGTCTGTCCGACGATCATAGAACAGCTGCCTGCCAAACTGGATGAACTGCAAGTGGACCACATTTCAGAATTGATCGGAAGGAGCCATCGCGTATGAATCGATCACCCATTATTGCACTAGATTTTAATTCAGCAGAAAAAACATTCGAATTCCTGAAAGCCTTTGATCAGCCGGTCAATGTCAAAGTGGGAATGGAATTGTATTATAAAGAAGGTCCCGCAATGATTGCCCGCCTAAAAGAAGCAGGCTGTTCCATTTTTCTGGATCTGAAACTGCATGATATCCCGAACACGGTCAAGTCTGCCATGAAGGTCCTCGCTTCACTTGAAGTCGATATGGTCAATGTGCATGCAGCTGGCGGGAAGACGATGATGGAAGCAGCTTTGGAAGGTCTTGATACAGGTACGTCAACAGGGAGAAAACGCCCTGCATTGATTGCAGTGACGCAGCTCACTTCTACCGATGACCGTCAAGTGCGGGAGGAGCAGCTGATTGGTGTGCCGCTCCAGGAATCTGTGGAACATTATGCGCAACTTGCTGCCTCCGCTCATTTGGATGGTGTCGTTTGTTCGGTGCAAGAAGCCAAAATAATTGAAGAAGTGTGCGGTAAAGATTTCTTTAAAGTTACACCGGGTATCAGACTTGCCGAAGGAGACGTTCATGACCAGAAGCGTGTGGCGACTCCTGCAAAAGCACAGCAGGAAGGTTCTACGCATATTGTCGTGGGACGTGCTATCACAGGTGCAGAAAATCCGTTGGCAGCTTATGAGTTAGTCAATACATTGTGGAAGGGGACCAATTCATGACCAGAGAAAAAGAAGTAGCGCAGATTTTATTGAATGTCGGAGCAGTTGCCTTGAATCCGAAAGAGCCATTTACCTGGGCATCAGGCATCAAGTCACCGATCTACTGCGATAATCGTTTGACGATGGCAGATCCGGTAGGACGCAAAGAAATCGCAGAAGGTCTGGCAGCGTTAATCCGCGTCCATTATCCAGAAACGACAGTCATTGCCGGAACGGCTACTGCAGGAATTCCTCACGCAGCATGGGTAGCGGACATCTTGAAGCTGCCGATGGTTTATATCCGTTCTTCAGCGAAAGCTCACGGCAAAAGCAAGCAGATTGAGGGCAAGATTGAATCAGGTGCAAAAGCAGTGATCATTGAAGACTTGATTTCAACAGGCGGCAGCAGCTTGAATGCAGCCGATGCGCTGCTCGCTGAAGGGATAGAGGTGTGCGGCATCGTTTCCATCTTTACATACGAGCTTCAGAAGGCGGATGAAAAGTTTGCAGAAGCGAAGCTTTCTTATCACAGCCTGACGAATTTCGCAGCGCTTGCTGAGGCGGCAAAAGAAGAAGGTGCGATCGAAGAAGAGTCCATGGCCGAATTAATGGAATGGCATACGAAGTTGAAGCAAGGTACTTTGTAATAAGTAAGGACTGCCTGGAAGGCCGCGAATTGATTTGCGTTTTCCTGCGGCAGTCCTTTTCTTTTTTTGTCCTATTTCATTGAAGGTTTATGGGATTGGCAGAAAAAAGATGTCATTCACAATGTGTACTGTCACAGTTATATCAAATAAAAAAATGTAACGGATTTCCTCGGACAGATAAATACAAATCCGAACAAAGTGATTGATAGGCTAATCGTGAGTACTGGCCTTTTCATGTGCAAAAAATATTGTCACGAAAGAAGGAAAGTTGTATGATATTTAACGTAGCACCTAAAAGAAAGAAGGTGATGTGAAGATGGCAACTCAAATGGCATTGCCAGCTTCTAAAAACACTCATGCAAAGCCGGATGATCAAAAGGCGATACTTTGCATGGGGCGAATGGTTATTTAATCGCTTATAATGTAGTTTCTCCATCTCTGATTCGAAGGCTTTGCACTTTGTTTAGCATCAGTAAAACAGAGGAGCTGACAGAAATGAAGAGTGAACAATTTATAAGAAACGATCAGTTCAATTTTATAAAACGGCAGGTATTACAACTGGTGAGTGGTCATGCGACAGTGAATGATCAACATGTCATTAACGCAATGGAATCACTGGCAATTGAGAAAACAGAAGATTTGTTTACAGGGTTAACGCCTATACAAAGGAACATTCTCAACCGTATAGTAAAAGTTGCAGATAAGGAAACAGCCGAACAATATCTAGTAGAAATAGAAGCATACATCATTCCGTTCAAGGAACTTTCGGAGCAGAAATTGCAAAAACTTTTTCCAAAAGTGAAAAAAATGAAGCTGCCGAAAGAAAGACTGAACTATAATAGAATGTCCTTTTTGAGTTACGATGATTTTGGAACGAAAAGAAGATATATTGTCGTGCCGGCTCGGAAGGGCATGATCGGGTTAACGGGCACGTACGAAGAAACGAAGACAAAGCAGATTTGTGCAATATGTAACCGGCTGACTCCTGTTTGTATGTTTATAACAAAAACAAAAGGTGATATCGCTGGAAACTATACAAAGAAAGGGAATTACATCTGTCGAGATTCGGAAGACTGTAATCACCATTTGCTTTCTTTGGATAAAGTATATGAATTTGTCGAGAACATAAAATAGAATGATTGTGGGAAAAGGAAAACTTTGTTTCAGGTGAGCTACTCCGCGGGATCGGTTGATTTCATGGTCATCGAAACAATGGAACAAGTTTTTCCTGGCTGTTGAAGGGTGTTTTGCCGATTCGTGTCATCACGGACTCGCCAAAGCACCCTTATTTTTTGCCTACTTTCTTTTATGACTCACTTTCGCAGTGCACGGACCAAATCCTCATTTGGCGTGACAAATAGCGTCTTTTGTTCGAAATAAATAACAAATCCCGGTTTTGCGCCGGAAGGTTTCTTCACATGCTTGATTTCCGTGTAATCGACCGGCACGGAGGAAGACTCACGGGCTTTACTGAAGTAAGCGGACAACCCTGCAGCTTCTTCGATTGTCTGGGCATCTGGTTCAGCGTCATGAATCACTACGTGAGAACCCGGAATATCTTTCGTATGCAGCCAGACATGATCCCGCGCAGCCAGCTTGAACGTCAAATAATCATTCTGTTTATTATTTTTCCCTACCGAAATCGGAACACCGGTTGATGAAACGAATGCTTCCGGTGCAGGTTTTTTCGGTTTTGCTTTCTTTTTACTTCTTCTGGCACGCATAAATCCAAGTTCGACCAATTCTTCACGTATTTCTTCTATGTCAATTGGGGAAGCTTGGTATACCTGCTGCCGCACCATTTCGAAATACTCGATATCTTCTTTAGTTTTCTCCAGCTGCTCTGCAATCCGGATGAGTGCTGTTTTTGCTTTTGAGTAGCGTGAGAAATATTTTTGTGCATTATCAATCGGCGATTTTCTTGGATCAAGCGGAATTGTCACAGTCGTACCCTGCTCATAATAATTTTCCACTGTCACTTCTTTATCGCCTTTATTCAGCATGTAGCTGTTGGCAGTAAGCAGCTCGCCATAAAGCTTTAAAGTATCCAGATTCTGTGCAGTCTGCTCTTCTTTTTGCAGTTTTTTTGATTTGTTTTCAAGCTTTGTGATTTCATTTGAAAGCCAGCGTTCTAAATCGATGGCCTGTGATTTTACCCGTTCCCGCTCTGCTCTTGCAAAATAGACTTTGTCAAGCAGGTCTCCGAGCGTTTCAAATGTTTGGGGAATTCCTTCTATGTGCGTTAATTCTACAGCGGAAAATAGTGTCTTTCCCCCATTTTCTACAACACAAGGCTTCATTGATTCAATATTGAAGCTGTTAAGGAAAGATTTCCAAACAATAAAAGGAACGGCGTCATTCTGCTGTAGACGATATAGAAGCTCTGCGGCCGTCAAAGGGGAGAATCCCGCAAATTGCTGAACTGCATCTCTCGGTTCATTGAGACTCGGCAGGACCGCCATGAACTGCTCTTCAGAAACGCAGAAAGGGTCCAGTTTATCCTGCGGCGGTGCGGGAATAAAAGGCTGTCCCGGTAAAATTGTACGGTAACTGTTCACGGATGGCGGCAGATGCTTCATACTGTCGATGATCAAATCACGTGACGCATCCAGCAAAATTAAATTACTGTGGCGGCCCATGATTTCAATAACAAGCTTTCGCTCAATCTGATCGCCCAGTTCATTTCGTGCCTGCACATTCAAATGAATGATGCGGTCGGTTTCATACTGCTCGATTGATGTAATCATTCCGCCTTCCAGCTGCTTTCTGAGCACCATACAAAATAACGGAGGCTCAGCAGGGTTGGTCAGCACTTCATTCGTCAATTGAATCCTTGAATAAGAAGGATGCAGAGAAACGAGTAATTTATGATTTTTATTATTTGCCCGTATTTGAAAAATAATTTCCTGTGAATTCGGCTGGTGAATTTTAGAAATCCGGCCAGTCTTCAGCTGCTGCAGTTCGCTAACTATTGCTTTCGTAAATAAACCATCAAATGCCATATGGATTCCTCTTTCATTTCGTTTTGTTCCATTTTAGCACTCATCGGTTGATTATGGTATAATATGAACAGATTGCACGCGGTCAAGCCGTGCGAATTAATACATAACAAAGAGGGATTGCATGTACAAACATCGAGGACTCCTAATCGTCCTTTCTGGTCCGTCCGGCGTAGGAAAAGGAACCGTCCGTAAAGAACTGTTCTCAAGCCCGGAGACCAACTATGAATATTCCATATCGATGACGACCAGAAATCCGCGTGAAGGCGAAGTGGACGGCGTGGACTATTTCTTCCGGTCACGCGAAGTATTTGAGCAAATGATCCAGGATGGAAAACTTCTTGAATACGCTGAGTATGTAGGAAACTATTACGGCACGCCCATTGATTACGTCAATGAAACACTGGACGCAGGGCGCGACGTATTCCTTGAGATTGAAGTTGTCGGTGCTGCGCAGGTGCGTGAAAAAGTGCCGAACGGCCTGTTTATCTTTTTGGCACCTCCAAGCTTAAGTGACTTAGAAACCCGTTTAATCGGAAGAGGGACGGAAGCATCGGATATCATTGCCGACCGGGTATTGAAGGCCAGAGATGAACTTGAAATGATGCATCTGTACGACTATGTAGTTGAAAACGACGAGGTCTCCAAAGCATGCGACCGTGTCAATGCGATTGTAACAGCAGAGCATTGCCGCAGAGAGCGTGTGGAAAAGAGATACTTACAAATGTTGGAGGGAGAATAAACTATGTTATATCCATCAGTTGATTCACTAAAAGGGAAAGTTGATTCTAAATACACATTGGTTACACTGGCAGCTAAACGCGCACGCGAACTGCAGGAAAAGAAAAACGAACTGCTTCACTCATACCGTGCTGATAAAAGTGTAGGCCGCGCGCTCGAAGAAGTAGCAGCCGGCGTTTTGATCAACAAACAGGCAGACGCATCGATTATCTATGAGGATGAAATTTGATTTAAGAGCCTGATTTAAATAAAAAAAGACTCCCTTGGAATTCAACAGTTCTCAGGGAGTTTGTTATTTTATCAGATGATCTCAGAAAGAGGGAAGGGGACCCTGGTGATGAATAATAAAAATATACTGCTTTGTGTGACGGGCGGTATTGCAGTCTATAAAGCGGTGGCGCTCGTCAGCAAACTGTCTCAGGCTGGCGCTGACGTGAAAGTGGTAATGACAGACTCCGCTATGGAATTTGTACAGCCCTTATCGTTTCAAGTAATGTCCAGAAATGATGTCTATACGGATACTTTCGATGAAAAAGATTCCCGTGTGATCGCACATATCGACCTGGCAGACTGGGCTGACCTCATTATCGTCGCCCCTGCAACCGCAAATGTGATCGGGAAATTGGCGAACGGAATTGCAGACGATATGGTGACAACCATCTTGCTCGCAACGGAAGCAGATGTCTGGATTGCGCCTGCCATGAACGTTCATATGTACTCGCACCCTGCAGTTGTGAGGAATATTGAACAACTTCACTTAGATGGCTATCATTTTATTGAGCCGTCTGAAGGTTTTTTAGCATGCGGTTATGTAGGTAAAGGACGCTTGGAAGAACCGGAACGCATCACCGAACTGGTAAAACAGCATTTCAATGGCAAGCAGAATTTGCCTCTCAAAGGGAAAAAAGTAGTGATCACGGCAGGTCCTACGCGTGAACGGATAGATCCAGTACGCTATATTACGAATTTCTCAAGCGGGAAAATGGGCTATTCAATGGCGGCTGCGGCTCAAAAGCTCGGCGCAGAAACAGTGCTTATTTCCGGACCGGTCGAATTACCGGTTCCTGCAGGAGTAAAGATTATTCACGTAGAAAGTGCTGCGGATATGTATGAAGCGGTGCTGGGTGAATTTCCGGATGCTTCTATTGTAGTGAAATCGGCTGCAGTGGCAGATTACCGGCCGAAATCTGTTCACGATCAGAAAATGAAGAAACAAGAAGGCGACGATGTCCTTGAACTTGAGCGTACAACAGATATCCTGAAGTCGCTTGGCGAGCGGAAAGAGCATCAGCTGTTAGTGGGCTTTGCAGCGGAAACTAATGATGTAATCGCTTATGGACAGAAGAAGCTGGAATCAAAGAATTTAGATTATATTATCGTCAACGATGTAACCGATCCGGAAGGCGGCTTCGGCAGCGACACGAATGTCGTCACCCTCCTTTCGAGAAAAGGCGGAGTTATTCCGTTTACTGCCATGCCGAAAGAGCAACTGGCACTTCATTTATTCGAAACGATTATTCAGCAGGAAGGCGGCAATTTGGATGATCGCTGAAGTCATTGTCGATGTGGCGGCTTATCCGATTGACCGCCCTTTTGATTATGCGGTACCGGCGGAATGGGAAGCTGTGATGGAGCCCGGACTTCGTGTAAAGGTTCCGTTTGGGCCCCGTAAAGTTGTTGGGTATGTCACGGGAATCAAAATGGACAGTGAGCTGGATTCTGCCAAAATCAAATCAATCATAGAGATCATAGACTTAGAGCCTGTGCTATCTCCCGAACTTTTGCAGCTGTCCCGCTGGATGGCAGATGAAACGATTGCCTATGAAATCGATGCGCTGCAAGTCATGCTGCCGGCAGCGATGCGTGCAAAATACGAAAAAATTATGCGCGTCATCAAACCTGAATTGCTTGATGAACATTTCCTTGAATTTCTTGGCAAACGCCGGCAAGTAACGCTGAAGGCTTTGCAGGATGCTCATTTGCTGAATGAAGCCAAAAAATACAGTGAAGCAGGAGCCGTTCAGATCGATACGGCCGTGCAGCAAAAGACGAAAATAAAAAAAGTCCGGATGATACATATCCCGGATGCAGACCATTTGCAGTCAGCTTTGGCAGATACGCATGCCAATGCAAAAAAACAAATAGAATTAATCAATTGGCTGCTAGAGCATCCGTCTTCTTCATTGGAAGCAAGTGAAATTATGAATAAAACCGGTGTGAAGGCAAATGTTTTGAAGGCGCTGCTCGATAAAAAAGTGGTCGAGGAATCGCAAGTGGAAGTGTATAGGGAACTGGATGCACCGAAAATGCGTGACAGCGGCAAACCGGAACAGCTGACGGATGAGCAGCAAGTATCGCTAACAGCCATTGAACAAGCAAGTGATCAGGAGAAACAAGAAACATTCCTGCTTCATGGAATCACGGGAAGCGGCAAGACGGAAGTGTATTTGCAGGCAATCGATCATGTACTGAAAAAAGGCAAGGAAGCGATTGTGCTCGTTCCTGAAATTTCATTGACTCCTCAAATGACTGCACGTTTCAAAGCGCGCTTTGGCGAGCTCGTTGCGGTGCTGCACAGCGGTTTATCGTCAGGAGAGAAGTATGATGAATGGCGGAGGATTCACCGGGGAGAAGTGAAAGTGGCTATCGGCGCACGCTCGGCAGTTTTTGCTCCGTTTACTAATTTGGGCCTGCTTATATTAGATGAGGAGCATGAATCTACTTATAAGCAGGAAGAATCTCCGAGATATCATGCGCGTGATGTAGCGATTTGGCGGGGGGATTATTATCAGTGTCCGGTCATATTGGGAAGCGCTACACCGTCTTTAGAATCGTATGCCCGGGCAACAAAGGGTGTATATACCTTATTGACCTTAACGAAACGTGCCAAACAGCAGGCGTTGCCGAGTGTACAAGTTGTGGATATGCGGGAAGAACTGAAAGCAGGGAACCGATCGATGTTTTCCCTTGCCTTGGCAGATGCGATCAGAGAGCGGCTGGAGCGCAAGGAACAGATTGTCTTGCTGCTGAATAAAAGGGGCTTTTCGAGCTTCGTATTATGCAGAGACTGCGGTACTGTGGTGGAATGTCCGAATTGTGATATTTCCCTAACCTATCACCGTTCATCCGAAAGTTTAAAATGCCATTATTGCGGTCATGAACAGCCAGTGCCGCTTGAGTGTCCGGAATGCGAAAGTGAGCATATCCGGTTTTTTGGAACAGGCACGCAAAAAGCACAGGAAGAGTTGTATAAACTGGTGCCGGAAGCTCGCGTCATTCGCATGGATGTGGATACAACGGGAACGAAAGGCGCGCATGAGCGGCTTTTGCATGATTTTGGAGAAGGTAAAGCAGATATCCTGCTCGGCACGCAGATGATCGCCAAGGGACTGGATTTCCCAAGAATAACGCTGGTTGGCGTGCTGGCGGCAGATACGTCGCTTCATCTGGCCGATTTCCGCGCTGCAGAGAAAACGTTTCAGCTGCTGACACAGGTAAGCGGCAGAGCGGGGCGTGATCAGCTTCCCGGTGAAGTAGTCATTCAGACATACGATCCCGAACATTATGCAATCGAGCTGTCAAAGTCCCAGCTCTATGTGCCGTTTTATGATATGGAAATGGAACGAAGAAGACAGCTCGGCTATCCGCCCTATTATTATGTGACTGTCGTACAGTTCAGCCACGAAGATGTATTAAAAGCGGCCGATTATGCGCATAAAGGCACAGCCTTCCTCGCGGAGCGTCTGTCTGCAGGCTCCGTCATCATCGGACCGACAGCTGCTGCAATCAGCCGTCTCAACAATAGATATCGTTATCAATGTTTGGTAAAATACAAACAAGAACCAGCTCTCATCCCCGTTTTGCAGGAATTGCTGAAACATTATAAAACGAACTGGGTGAAAGACGGACTGATCATGTCGATAAATCGTGAACCCACTGCAATATTTTAATTGAAGCAGTGCTGCAGCTTAAAAACTGCATTGGAACACCACTGGTATCACACAAAAATGTTAAAAGAAGCAGCCAGTGTACCGAAGTGGAAGGCGGCGACTCCGGGAGGATCAGCCCGACAGGTAAGACAACTTTGGGGAGCTTGCGACCAAGTTGGCTTACCGCGGGCCCTCCGGAACGCGTCCGCCTGGAACGCAGGGAAACGGTCTCATTCTACAAGCCTGCTCTCTATACCGCAAAAAAGATTTTTAACTTTAGAAATGAGGAATTATTTTGGCTATATTGGAAATTGTAAAACATCCCTCTCCGGTTTTGACGGCACCTTGTGAAGAGGTCACCGTATTTGATGAAAAACTGGGAGCATTATTAGACGACATGTATGAAACGATGGTTGAGAATGACGGAGTGGGCATTGCAGCTCCGCAAGTCGGCAAGTCGATTCGTGCGGCCATCGTAGATTTCGATGAAGAACAGGACATTATTGAAATGATCAACCCGGTAGTTACAGCGACTGGCGGCTCTGAAATAGAAGTAGAAGGCTGCCTCAGTTTCCCTGGATTATTCGGAGAAGTAGAGCGACCTTTCCATGTGCGCATCGAAGCGCAAGAGCGTGACGGCAGACTGTATGAACTGGAAGCAGAAGGGTACGAAGCACGTGCGATTCTGCATGAAATTGATCATCTGAACGGAATTCTATTCGATAAGAAAATACAGCGCATTGTAGATCCTTCCGAGTTTGAAGAGGAGGATGACGAATGACGAAAATCATTTTTATGGGAACTCCGCAGTTTTCCGTACCGGTTCTCACCATGCTTCACGAAGAAGGTTATGAAATCTTAGCGGTTGTTACGCAGCCTGACCGTCCTGTCGGGCGCAAGCGTGTGCTCACTCCGCCTCCTGTGAAGGAAGAAGCAGTCCGGCTTGGTTTGCCGGTCATTCAGCCGGAGAAACTAAAAGGTTCAGCTGAACTGCAGGAAATCATTAATCTCCAGCCAGAATTAATCGTAACAGCGGCATTTGGTCAATTGCTTCCCAATGAACTACTGGATGCACCGAAGCTTGGCTGTATTAATGTCCACGCCTCGCTTCTGCCGAAATACCGTGGAGGTGCGCCGATTCATCAATCCGTAATGGACGGTGAAAAGGAAACCGGCGTGACCATCATGTATATGGCTGAAAAGCTGGATGCCGGAGATATCATCTCTCAAGTCTCTCTGCCGATTGAAGAGACCGACGATACAGGAAGTATGTTCGATAAGTTGTCGGAGGCAGGGACCATCTTACTGAAAGAAACACTTCCTTCGATAGTTAATGGCACGAATGAACGGAAAGTACAGGATGAGACACAGGTGACCTTTGCGAGAAATATTTCTAGAGAACAAGAACGAATCAACTGGACAAATTCTGCCCGTTCTATATATAACCAGGTAAGAGGTCTGCATCCGTGGCCGGTAGCTTATACGAAGTTCGCGGATGACCAGGTGAAAATTTGGTGGGGACAGACAGAGGAACAAATATCCGAAGCAGCACCAGGTGAGATTATAGGCCTGGAAAAAGACCGTATCATCGTGCAGACAGGTGACGGAGCGTTTGCGATTACAGACCTGCAGCCTGCAGGAAAAAAACGAATGACAGCCACCGTTTTCCTTAATGGAATCGGCTCTAAGTGGCAAGTGGGAGAAAAATTTGAATGACACATTATAATAAGAAAATTTGGCGCGGGAATGTCCGTGATGCTGCTCTTTCGATTTTGATGGATATTGAAAACGAACAGGCATTCAGCAATTTATTACTTCATAAGACGATTGAATTATATGATCTGCCCCAAAAAGACCGCGCATTATTGACGGAATTAACATACGGGACTTTGCAGCAGCAAATGACGCTGGATTATTATCTGGCTCCTTATATTCGGGGGAAACTGCAGCCGTGGGTTCGTCAGTTATTACGATTGTCTGTTTATCAAATCGTTTACTTATCGAAAATACCTGAACATGCAGTCGTCAATGAAGCGGTTAAAATCGCCAACAAGCGCGGCCACAAAGGCGTTTCATCAATGGTCAACGGGATTTTGCGCTCTATACTGCGTGAAGGTGTTCCTTCATTAGATGAAATAAAAGATCCTGTCACCCGTTTATCCATAGAAACGAGTCACCCGGAGTGGCTGATAAAGAGATGGATTGAACAATATGGAATGGAAGAAGCGACCGCCATTGCAGTCATTAATAATCTGCCGCCTGTCACGACTGCACGGATTAACTCTGTCAAGACCAACAGAGGAGAAGTGATCGGCCTGCTTAAGAAAGAAGGAGTTCTTGCATCTCCCGGTAATTTAACGGAAGGCAGTATTCAAGTGGAATCAGGCAGTTTAGCATCCACCGAAGCCTATAAACAAGGCTTGCTGACAGTTCAGGATGAGAGCTCTATGTTGCCGGCCTTGGCTCTGCAGGCGGAACCCGGAATGAAAGTGCTGGACATGTGCGCAGCCCCCGGCGGGAAAACTACTCATATCGCAGAACGTATGAAAGATGACGGGGAAGTGCAGGCGCATGATCTTCATCCGCATAAATTGCGTTTGATTGAGCAGAACGCGAAGCGCCTTGGTCTGACTTCTATTCAGACACACAGCGGCGACAGCAGAGAGCTGTTATCCACTTATGAGCCGCAGTCTTTCGACAGAGTGCTCGTTGATGCACCTTGCAGCGGTTTAGGAGTTATTCGCAGAAAGCCTGAGATTAAATACAAAAAGACACTTCAAGACATCGAAAATTTGGCGTCCATTCAAAAAGATCTTCTGCAAGTCGCCAGCCAATTGGTGAAAAAAGGCGGCCGTTTAGTTTATAGCACTTGTACGATTGATAAAACAGAAAACCAGGAAATCGCGGAATGGTTTTTAAACGAACAGCCTGATTTTGAATTGGTGCCGCTGGATATACTGGGTGAAAAGAGCAACCGTGAGTTTGTTCAGGTCTTACCGCATCAATATGAAAGCGATGGGTTCTTTGTAGTTGCTTTGCAGAGAAAAACTGACCTGTAAGATAGGGAATGGGGGATTGGCTGATGAAATATGAAATCCGCTCAGATACCGGGCTGAAACGAACGGTAAATGAAGATGAAGCGGCCGTGTTCGTTCATTCAAGAAACAATGCAGTGCTTGCTGTCATTGCAGACGGAATGGGCGGGCATAAAGGAGGAGATTATGCCAGTGCCACTGCCGTGCAGATGATTGGAGAGCAATTCATGTCTGCAAGTGGCGAAGTGGAGACAGAACAGGATTGGTACGATCTGCTTTATGATTCTGTCGTGGATGTTAATCTATATTTGTATAATAAAGCACAGCAGGATGAAAGCTATAAAGGGATGGGCACCACACTTGATTTGGCATTGGTTTTGGGAGATCAATGCCTGGTTTTTCACGTAGGCGACAGCCGGATCTATCAAGTGACCGGCAAAGCGATCCGGCAAATTACAAAAGATCATTCATTTGTCAATGTACTCCTCGAAAGCGGCGAAATTACTGAGCAGGAAGCGGAAGTACATCCACAACGTAATTGGATAATGAAAGCGGTGGGATCTGAGAAATCGATCGTCCCGGATCTATATACAATCGACTTGCCTTCGAAATCTTATTTGCTGCTTTGTACAGATGGTTTAAGCAATAAAATTGAAAAAGAATTGATGCTGGATATTATATTACGTAATGTTCCGTTAGCGGAAAAAGCCGATAATTTTGTAGAATTGGCTAATAATCGCGGCGGCGAAGACAATATCACGGTGATTTTATTGGAAATACCTGAAAACGAGGTGATTCCAACATGATCGGAAGACGAATCGGACAGCGCTATGAAATTATCCGCGTCATTGGAGACGGGGGAATGTCACGGGTTTATCTGGCTCATGATATTATCTTGGATCGTGATGTGGCGATTAAAGTCCTGCACTATGATTTCGCCAATGAAGAAGAACTGAAAAAACGATTCCAGCGGGAAGCATTGTCGGCAACCAGTCTGACACACCCGCATATCGTTAATATTTTTGATGTAGGTCAAGAAGACGAACTCCATTATTTAGTGATGGAATACATACCTGGCCGTACATTGAAGGAATATATTCATACGCACGGCGCGCTGACTGCTGAACATGCGGTGTCCATTATGCTTCAGCTAGTATCTGCTATTTCTCATGCGCATCATAATGGTATCGTGCACCGGGACATCAAGCCGCAGAATGTGCTGATGAACGGTGAAGATGACGTGAAAATAACAGACTTCGGTATTGCGATGGCTTTGAATTCCACTGCTCACACGAAAACCAACTCGGTAATCGGTACGGTTCATTATCTTTCTCCTGAACAGGCAAGAGGGGGGATGGCGACAAAGCGTTCCGATATTTATTCTCTCGGCATCGTTTTTTATGAACTGCTTACAGGGAAATTGCCATTTTCTGCAGAAACAGCTGTGGCGATAGCGTTGAAGCATCTTCAGGAAGAAACACCTTCAGTTCGTGAACAGATGCCTGAAATTCCGCAAAGTGTGGAAAACGTCATCTTGAAAGCTACGGCAAAAGATGCGAACTACCGCTATGATACAGCAGATGATATGTACGATGACTTGCTGACTGTGCTTTCCTCGGAACGTGCAAATGAAGCAAAGTTCACCCTGCCGTTTGATGATGACCGTACTGTAGCGATTCCTATTGTAAAGGATCCGAATAAATTTAATAATGTCGAAGATACAGTCAAAATCGCACCGGTAAAAAAAGAGCCAGAACCGGCTGTTCCTGAAAAGAAGAAAAAGAAAAAGAAAAAGAAAAAGTGGCCGGTCATTCTGGGTGTCAGTGTGCTGATTATTGCGTTGCTCGCGGTATTACTGACGATGCTGCTGAAACCAAAAGAGATTATTGTCCCTAAAGTTGTTGGCGAAGAAGAGTTGGCGGCTACAGAAATTCTTGAAAAAGAAGGCTTTGTGATTGACGAACGATTCGAAGAAACTTCTGATGAATTTATTGCAGGACAGGTGATTAAGACGGTTCCTGAAGCGGGCAAGAAGCGTAAAGAAGGCGACGGAGTGAAATTATTTGTCAGTCTGGGCAAAGACAAAATGACTTTGGAAAACTATACAGGCCGTAATTACGAAGCAACAGTGCGACTGTTGGAGAGCTATGGATTCGAGTTTGGTGATCCTGTTGAAGAATACAATGATGAACCGGAAGGAACCATAATCGGCCAGCAACCCGAGGCCGGCGAAGAAGTCGTGCCGGATGAGGCTGAACTGATCTTTACCGTCAGTAAAGGGAAGGAACTTCAGTCATTGAATGATCTGCGCGGCATGTCTGAAAAAGAACTGAAAAGCTACGCAAAGAGCTCCGGATTCAATATTCATATTGTCAGTGAGGAGCATTCAGAGAGTGTAGAAAAAGGCCGTGTGATTTCTCAAAAGCCTTCTAAAGGCACTAAAATGGATAAAAACGGCCGTGTAGATGTCGTCCTTTCCAAAGGAGCGCCGAGTAAACCGGTGAAGCTGCTGGTCAAGACGATTACGATACCTTATGAATATCAGGAATTTGACGAAGACGGAGACGGCGAGGCGGAAATGCAGCCTCAGAAAATCCAAATTTATATACAGGATCGCAACCGTACGATGAATGATCCTGCGGAAGAATTTGAAATTACGGAAGATATTACACGAAAGATTTCAATTGAGCTGGAGCAGGGGGGGCGCGGAGGTTATAAAATTCTGCGTGACCAGACCGTTATAGAAGAAGATAAATTCGATTATAAAGAGTTGGATTAAAGGAGGAGTTCGATGGCAGAAGGTCAGATTCGAAAAGCAATCAGCGGTTTTTATTATGTAGAACACGAGGGTGAATTGATTCAATGTAAAAGCCGCGGCGTGTTCCGTTTGAAAAAGATTAACCCGCTGGTTGGCGATACAGTCACATATGTTCCGGATGGAGAGAATGATGCGCTGATCACGGATGTTCACCCGCGAAAAAGCGAGCTGGTCAGGCCGCCAATCGCGAATGTGGACCAGGCGCTTCTTGTCTTCTCCGTCGTCGAACCAGACATGAGCCTGCGTTTGCTGGACCGTTTTCTGACGGTCATTGAATCCCATCAGCTTGAGCCGATTATCTATATCTCAAAAGAAGATCTTGCAGATGACCGGACGGTGGAAGCTAATGAAAGTAATTTAACATACTATCAGAACATCGGCTACACTATACTGCGCAACCGCGGCAATGAAGATACGCTGCTGGAAGTGCTGCGCCCCTATTTAACTGACAAGACTACTGTTCTCGCGGGGCAGTCGGGTGTAGGGAAGTCTACCCTGCTGAATACGCTGCTGCCTGAGCTGGATCTAAAAACCGGGGTCATTTCTGATGCTCTCGGGCGCGGAAAACACACGACACGTCATGTGGAACTGATGGAAGTGGCGGGTGGTTTAGTAGCAGATACACCGGGTTTCAGTTCACTCGATTTTGATCATATTGAAAAGGAAGAGCTGCGGAATTATTTCCTTGAAATTGCCGAAGCCGGTGAAAGATGCAAATTCAGAGGGTGCATTCATGTGAAAGAACCTGGCTGCGCAGTGAAATCGCAGGTGGAAGAAGGCGTTATCTCTGATTCACGCTACAAAAATTATTTATTATTCCTACAGGAAATTACAGACCGAAAGCCGAGGTATTGATCATGATAAAAATCGCACCGTCTATTTTAGCAGCAGACTTTGCAAAGCTTGGAGAAGAAGTGAAGGAAGTAGAAAAAGCAGGTGCTGAACTGATTCATATTGACGTCATGGACGGTCATTTCGTACCGAACATTACGATGGGGCCTATTGTAGTGGAAGCATTGCGTCCGCTGACGGATCTGCCGCTTGACGTTCATTTGATGATTGAAAATCCGGACGATTATATCGAAAGCTTCGCAAAAGCAGGCGCGGATTATATTACAGTTCACGTGGAAGCCTGCCGTCATCTGCACAGAACGCTTCAATTGATCAAATCAGCAGGTGCGAAGCCGGGTGTCGTTCTGAATCCACACACACCTGTTGAGCAGATCATGCACGTGCTTGAGGATGTGGAAATGGTCCTGT
This sequence comes from Sporosarcina sp. NCCP-2331, assembly GCF_023707945.1. Classification (NCBI taxonomy): domain Bacteria; kingdom Bacillati; phylum Bacillota; class Bacilli; order Caryophanales; family Caryophanaceae; genus Sporosarcina; species Sporosarcina sp. NCCP-2331. The sequence goes on along the minus strand of NZ_BRCD01000002.1, from coordinate 144,828 downwards.
TTATGACAGTGAATCCTGGATTCGGTGGACAGTCATTTATTCATTCTGTTATACCGAAAGTGAAGCAGCTGTCAGACATTATTACAGAACGCGGCCTGTCAATTGAAATTGAGATTGACGGCGGCATTAATGAAGAAACGATTAAGCCATGTGTAGAAGCCGGAGCGACAATTTTTGTTGCGGGCTCTGCAATTTACAATCAGGAAGACCGGGCAAAAGCATTGCAGGCGATTAAATCTGCCGGCGAGAGTGTGAGTATTCAATGAAATATGCCATCATTTGCGCGGCGGGTCCTATTGAAGAAGTAGTGGATTTAGCGGAATATGATCAGGAAGATACGGTTTATATCGGTGTGGACCGCGGGGCTTTTTATTTATTGGAAAAAGGTATTCAGCCGAATGAAGCGGTGGGAGATTTTGATTCGGTGTCTGAAGAGCAGTTTGCAGCGATAAAATCTTCTGTTGATATTATTCATCAGGCCAATGAAGAAAAAGATGAGACAGATACCGAACTGGCTGTGCAGCGGGCGCTGGCGTATGAACCGGATTATATTGTATTGACAGGTGTCACGGGCGGACGTCTCGATCACTTGCAGTCAGCGCTGCATTTGCTGTACCGCATGCAGTCGGAGCATCGCAAAGTGAAGTTTAAAATTCACAATACGACGAATGATATACGAGTCATGCTGCCCGGAGTACGCCGGGTGAAAAAAGATGAGCGTTATCCTTATACCTCATTTTTCTCGTTCGGCCCTGTCGTGACAGGCTTGACGCTCACTGGTTTCAAGTATGAGACGGTCAATGAACGGCTCGAAATGGGCATGACCCGATTTACGAGTAATGAAACGGCGGCGGATGTTTGTACTATCTCTTTCCGTGACGGCATATGCTTAATGGTAAGGAGTTCAGATTCCTGAAAGGAGTGGGGATTTGCGAGTATATACATTCACGCTGCCGAAGTTCGTCAGCAATATCGTCAGAAAATGCGCAGTCGCGTTCCAGAAGGACGGCCGTGCTAAATCAACTGTTGCTGCGAATAGTAAAGCCAGCAAGTCGAAAAGACGTAAAAAAGAAAAAACACAAGGCGCCTGATATAGGCGCCTTGTGTTTTTTACATATAAGACTCAATTACACACGTTGTACTTTGCCTGATTTTAAAGCTCTAGCAGATACCCAAACACGTTTAGGTTTACCGTCTACTAAGATTCTCACTTTTTGAAGGTTTGCACCCCAAGTGCGTTTGCTTGAGTTCAGAGCGTGTGAACGAGTGTTTCCAGAACGTGCTTTACGTCCAGTGATAACACATTGTTTAGCCATTTTAGTACCTCCTCGTGAATTATTTAGCGATTCACGTTACAATTCGCATACCATAGTACTTTATCATAAGGTCGGGAACGTTGCAACAATTTTTTACGATGCTTTCAAGCTTTTTTCCTTTACAGGTTTTTTTCACAACAAGAATACTTTCTTTCTTGATGAAATCCCGTATAATGTACGTATGATGGTCGAATAGTGTTGGGAGGAGAAAAGGATGTCAATCGAACTGAAAAATGAACATGGAACCATAGATATTACGAATGACGTAATTGCCCAGGTAGTCGGAGAGGCTGCAATCGAGTGTTACGGAATTGTGGGAATGGCTTCACAACACCAAATTCGTGACGGACTTACTGAAATTCTCCGGAAAGAAAATTTTGCCCGCGGCGTAATCGTACGCAATGAAGGCGATGAATTCCACATCGATATGTATGTCATCATGAGCTATGGCACGAAAATTACTGAAGTATCCTATCAAGTACAGTCTAAAGTACAATATACAGTGAAGAAGACGTTGGGTCTTTCAGTCAGCTCAGTTAATATTTTTGTTCAGGGAGTTCGGGTAACGAACGTGTAGAAGGAGGCCTTTTAGTTAATGAGTTCATTAAATGGATTGCAATTTGCGAAGATGGTAGAAATGGGTGCGCATCACCTTCAGCAAAATGCTGATTACGTAGATTCTTTAAATGTATTCCCTGTTCCGGACGGTGATACGGGAACAAATATGAATTTATCCATGACTTCCGGTGCGAAGGAAACGGAATTACATGCACAGGAACATATCGGGCTCACTGCCCAGGCATTCTCCAAAGGTTTGCTGATGGGTGCAAGAGGCAATTCGGGTGTTATCCTGTCCCAGTTATTCCGGGGATTCAGCAAGCAGATTGAGAACGAAGCGGCAGTCACGGTAAAGCAGTTCGCAGAAGCGCTGAAATATGGTGTGGATACTGCCTATAAAGCCGTAATGAAGCCGGTTGAAGGGACCATTCTGACTGTAGCGAAGGACGCTTCCAATGCAGCTGTTTCTGCTATTGAGGAAGCGGCAGATCTGACACAGCTGCTGGAAACAGTTGTTAAAGAGGCCAAGGCTTCATTGAAGAGAACGCCTGATTTGCTGCCTGTCTTGAAAGAAGTAGGAGTTGTCGACAGCGGCGGACAAGGTCTGGTATATGTGTATGAAGGATTTTTGGCGTGCCTGAAAGGTGAAGATCTTCCTGAAAAGACGGTCGTTCATTCAATGGAAGATTTAGTGAATACGGAACATCACCGCAGTGTGCAGGGATTTATGAATGCGGAAGATATCGAATTCGGCTACTGCACGGAGTTTATGGTGAAATTAGATGCCGGTAAACAGCTGGAGCAGCCGTTTGATGAATCAGTTTTCCGTCAGGATTTAAGTGAGATGGGGGATTCTCTGCTCGTCATTTCCGATGATGAAGTAGTTAAAGTACATATTCACACAGAAGAGCCGGGAGATGCATTGTCTTACGGCCAAAAATACGGTTCACTGACGAAAATGAAGATCGAAAATATGCGTGAACAGCACAATGATATTATGGAGCGTGACCGCGTTCCTAAAGTGGTGAAACAACAGCATAAATATGCTATTGTCACGGTTTCAATGGGCTCCGGAATAGCGGAGCTGTTAAAGAGCATCGGTGCATCTGCTGTGATTGAAGGCGGTCAGACGATGAATCCTTCCACGGAAGATATCGTCAAAGCTATTCAGGAAATCGGTGCGGAGAAAGTACTGATTCTGCCGAATAATAAAAACATTGTGATGGCGGCTGAACAGGCCGCTGAAGTGCTCGAAATCGAAGCGGCGGTTGTCCCGACTACATCGGTGCCTGAAGGCTTGGCAGCAATTCTTGCATTCAATCCTGAAGCGACAGTGGAAAAAAATGCACTGGCTATGCGGGAGGCTGCATCTTACGTGAAAACAGGACAAGTCACCTATGCTGTGCGCGATACTTCCATTGATGGTGTGACGATCAGGAAAGATGATTTCATGGGAATTGCCCAAGGGAAAATCACTAGCTCCAATCCTTCATTGGAAGAGGTTACGAAGAAATTAATCGCTTCAATGATCGATGAAGAGGATGAAATCGTTACAGTCATTTACGGTGAAGATGTTTCTTCGGAAGATGCAAAGGAGATCGGTTCCTACATTGAAGAGCAGTTTGATCATGTAGACGTTGAACTGTACGCAGGCAAACAGCCATTGTATCCATATATTTTTTCAGTTGAATAAAATTTTACGTTGTCCTTTTTAGAGGGACAACGTTTTTATTTTCCGGCTTTTTCATGGTAAACTAAAAAGAAGAACATCCGTTTTCTAACTTACCGCGAGAGGAGGTGGCCCGTGATGGGAAATGTTTTGCAGCAAAAGGTGGACACAGTGAAAGGAATCGGTAAAACGACCGCTGAACAGTTTATGAAACTCGGAATTCTGACAGTTGAGGATCTGCTCTATACTTTTCCTTATCGGCATGAAGATTTCAGAATGACGGATCTGATGGAAACTCCTCATAATGAGCGTGTCACAGTAGAAGGCCGGGTCGAATCGGAACCTGCTGTATTTTATTCGGGGAAGAGCCGCTCCCGTCTGCAGCTTCGTCTGCTGGTCGGTCATCATTTGATAAAAGCAGTGTTTTTCAATCAGCATTATTTGAAGGATCGTCTGGCGACGGGAATGAATATTACGGTGACGGGCACATGGGACAGAGGCCGCCAGTCGATTACAGTCAACCGCCTGCACACAGGGGAGCAGATTGATTTTGAGCCTGTCTACAGCTTGAAAGGCGTGATGCATCAGAAAACGTTCAGGCGTTATATGCGCAATGCGCTCGATGCTGCCGCAGACTCTATTATTGAAACATTGCCAGTTTCTATATTAGAAGAGTACCGGCTGCCGACGCTCAGTGAAGCGCTGGATATGATTCATTTCCCTACCAAACTGCAAGACGTCAAACAGGCAAGAAGAAGATTTTCGTACGAGGAACTGCTGCTGTTTCAGCTGAAAATTCAAGGTGTCAAGAAATTGCGCAAAGAGCAGGAGAAGGGACTCATCATCCAATACGATTTGGAATTGCTGAAGAAGTTTATTGATTCGCTGCCTTTTGAATTAACGAATGCGCAGAAGCGTGTAGTAAATGAATTATGCGCAGAATTAAAAGCACCCCTCCGGATGAACCGTCTGCTGCAGGGAGATGTAGGTTCCGGGAAGACTGCAGTGGCAGCAATTGCCTTATATGCAGCGATTACGGCCGGTTTCCAAGGTGCACTCATGGCGCCGACAGAAATTTTAGCGGAGCAGCATGCCGAATTATTAGCTGACTGGTTTGAACCGTTCGGAGTGACCGTAGCATTTTTAGCGGGATCGACGAAAACGAAAGCACGCAGGGAACTTCTTGAGCGGCTGGAAGCGGGAGATATTGATTTGCTGATTGGAACACACGCGCTGATTCAGCCGGAAGTACAGTTTCGCAGCTTGGGCTTTGTCGTGACGGATGAACAGCACCGTTTTGGCGTCGAACAGCGGCGGGTGCTGCGGGATAAAGGGCTGAATCCGGATGTCCTGTTCATGACAGCAACACCGATTCCGCGTACACTTGCCATTACCGTTTTCGGAGAGATGGATGTGTCGATTCTTGATGAACTGCCTGCGGGTCGGAAGGAAATTGAAACACATTGGCTGAAAGAAGAATCTCTGGTACCTGTGCTGCAGAAAATGGAGAAAGAGCTGCGCGCCGGGCGTCAGGCGTATGTGATCTGCCCGCTGATTGAGGAATCCGACAAGCTGGATGTACAAAATGCGGTGGAAGTTCATGCAGAACTGAGTAATTATTTTGCCGGACGCTACCGTGTCGGATTAATGCACGGACGTCTGCCTTCTGCGGAAAAGGAACAGGTCATGCGTTCCTTCAGTGAAGGCGAACTGGATATATTAGTCTCTACGACCGTTGTGGAAGTCGGTGTCAATGTACCGAATGCTACGTTCATGCTGATTTATGATGCAACGCGTTTCGGTCTGGCGCAGCTCCATCAGCTGAGGGGGCGTGTCGGACGGGGATCAGATCAGTCGTACTGCGTATTGCTTGCCAATCCTTCGTCTGAGGAAGGGAAAATGCGGATGCAGTCGATGACAGAGACCAATGACGGTTTTGTACTCGCTGAAAAAGACTTGGAGCTTCGCGGCGCCGGAGATATTTTTGGCAGGAAACAAAGCGGAATGCCTGAATTTAAAGTAGCGGATTTGGTGCATGATTTTAAAGTCCTGGCGACCGCACGCCAAGATGCCGAACGACTGCTGAATTCTGACGATTTTTGGCAAAATACAGAGTACGCGGCGCTTCGGCAGCGGCTGGAAGAGTCTGGCGCTTTGACGGATAAACGAATTGATTAGCCGTCATACACCGTATGTCCGCAAGAAATTAGATCTTCTCTTGCAATCTGTTTTGTCACTTACTATACTTAGTATTAGTACCAAGTGCTAAAATGAAGGGGTGTAGCAATTGAAAGTTCCCAAAAAGGAGCGGCAGAGCTTGCTGCAAAGCCTGCTCGCAGGAGATCCTTTTTTGACGGATGAGGACCTCGCCCGGCATTTTTCAGTGAGTGTTCAGACCATCCGGCTGGATCGGCTGGAATGCGGCATCCCTGAATTAAGGGAGCGGCTGAAGTCTGTCGCTTCGCAGCATATGCAGGAAACAGTGAAATCATTGCAGACAGAAGAAATCTTCGGAGAAATTATTGATGTAGAACTGGATAATAAAGCGCTGTCTATATTTGATGTGACGATTGATCACGTTTTCAAGCGCAATGGCATTGCGAGAGGCCATCATTTATTTGCACAGGCAAATTCATTGGCTGTAGCGGTGCTGGATGATGACCTGGCACTGACTGTGCGGTCTGCTCTGCATTTTGAGAAACCGGTTCGGGCAGGTGACCGTGTGGTTGCCAGGGCAACGGTGAGGCGGGAAACGTTAAAAAATAAAAGTACGGTCGTCGATGTGGTCTCTACAGTTGAAAATATAACCGTTTTTTCTGGAGAGTTTCAAATGTATCGAATGACACGGAAAGGCAGGTAATTGCAGATGATTATCGCAGTTGACGCAATGGGCGGAGATAATGCCCCCGGAGAGATTGTAAAAGGGGCTTTGCAGAGCCTGCATGCATTTGAAGACATAACTATACATATATTTGGTGATGAACAAAAAATGGCTCCTTTCCTGGAATCGCATGAGAGACTGAAAGTGATTCATTGTTCCGAAGTAATTGAACCGGACGATGAACCGGTACGGGCAATCCGTAAAAAGAAAGATGCTTCCATGGTCCGCATGGCGCAGGCAGTGAAAGACGGCGAGGCGCAGGCCTGTGTATCAGCAGGAAATACCGGCGCATTGATGTCTGCCGGACTGTTCATCGTGGGACGTCTCGAAGGTATTCAGCGGCCGGCACTTGCGCCGACTTTGCCGACGATTGACGGCAGCGGATTCGTGCTTCTTGATGTAGGTGCGAATTCAGACAGCAAGCCTGCTCAGCTTGCTCAGTTTGCGGTAATGGGCAGTGTCTACGCAGAAAAAGTCCGCGGAATCAAAAAGCCGCGAGTCGGACTGCTGAATATCGGCACCGAAGAAGGAAAAGGCAATGAATTGACGAAACAGGCATTTGATTATTTGCAAAAAGCCCCTGTTCATTTCATTGGAAATGTCGAGTCGCGTGATTTGCTTAACGGCGCGGCGGACGTTGTCGTGACGGACGGCTTTACAGGCAATATGGTGCTGAAGACGATTGAAGGAACAGCGATGAATGTATTCGCCATGATAAAAGATGTTTTCATGTCTTCCTTCAAGACGAAACTGGCTGCCGGCTTAGTAAAGGACGATCTGAAAGGCCTGAAGCAGAAGATGGATTACTCCGAATATGGCGGAGCAGGTTTATTCGGGCTGAATCATCCGGTGATTAAAGCGCATGGTTCATCAAATGCCAATGCTTTTTTCAATGCGGTCCGTCAGGCGCGGACAATGGTGGAATACCGTGTATGTGAAACGATAAGAGAAACAATCGGAGAGGAAGAGGAATCTTGAGTAAACTGGCATTTGTATTCCCTGGACAAGGCTCACAGGCTGTAGGGATGGTGAAAGAATTTGCAGAACGTGATAAAGCATGCAAGAAGTTTTTACAGCAGGCAGATAAAGCGCTTGGTTTCGAACTGAGCAAACTGATGCTTGAAGGTCCTCAAGATGAACTTACCTTAACTTATAATGCACAGCCCGCTTTATTGACAGCGGGTGCAATGATCGCGGCGAAACTGGAAGCGGCAGGAATCACGCCGGACTACTCGGCAGGGCACAGCCTGGGTGAGTATACCGCGCTTGTTGAATCCAAAGTCCTTTCATTTGAAGATGCAGTCGTTGCTGTGCATAAACGCGGCCTGTATATGAACGAAGCGGTTCCTGCAGGTAAAGGCGCGATGGCGGCAATTTTAGGTATGGACCATGATGTGCTGGAATCCATTACATCCAATATTACAGAATCAGGACATCCAGTTCAGCCGGCAAATCTGAATTGTCCTGGACAGATTGTTATTTCAGGGGCAAAAGAGGGTGTAAATAAGGCCTGTGTTGCGCTGAAAGAAGCAGGAGCGAAACGTGCATTGCTGTTGGACGTCAGCGGGCCGTTTCATTCGGTGCTGATGGAACCGGCTGCAGCTGAACTGGAAAAGACTCTGTCAGAAATCGATATGAAAGACGCAGAGATTCCTGTCATTGCGAACGTAACGGCAGATGTCGTGACGAATCAAGAGGAAATCAGGAAGTTATTAGTGGAGCAGCTATATTCTCCGGTCCGCTGGGAAGAATCTGTAGAAAAACTGTTGGATCTTGGCGTGACGCGTTTTATTGAATGCGGCCCCGGCAAAGTGCTCAGCGGTTTAATTCGGAAAATCGACCGGACAGCAACTGTTTATCCGGTATATGACGAAGAGTCACTGCAAAAAGTGCTGGATGAAGCGAAGGAGTGGTCGTAATGGGGAAATTTGATGGGAAAACAGCAGTCGTCACGGGAGCTTCCCGCGGGATCGGCCGTACGGTTGCACTGCATCTTGCTGCAGAAGGTGCGAAAGTAGTTGTAAACTACAGTGGCAGCCAGGCAAAAGCAGAAGAAGTAGCAGAAGAGATTCGCACAGCCGGCGGAGAAGCGCTTGTGTTTCAGGCGAATGTCTCGGATGCAGATCAAGTAAAAGAAATGATGGATGAAACGATCAAGCAGTTCGGCTCGATCGATTTTCTCGTCAATAACGCTGGAATTACACGAGATAACTTATTGATGCGAATGAAAGAAGACGAGTGGGATGATGTGCTGTCGATTAATCTCAAAGGCGTTTTCCTATGCACGAAAGCAGTTGCGCGCCAAATGATGCGCCAGCGTTCTGGACGAATTGTTAATTTGGCTTCCGTTGTCGGCATTGCCGGAAACGCTGGTCAGGCTAACTACGTAGCGGCTAAAGCAGGAGTCATCGGGTTGACAAAAACCACTGCGAAAGAATTAGCTGCACGTAATATTTTAGTGAATGCGGTTGCGCCGGGATTCATTACGACAGATATGACGGACGAACTGGGCGACGAGATGAAAGAGCAATTGCTGTCGACTATTCCGCTGGGCCGTCTTGGCAGTGCCGATGATGTGGCGGGTACTGTAGCCTTCCTTTTATCAGATGAAGCGAAATATATCACAGGCCAAACGATCAATGTGGACGGCGGCATGGTAATGTAAATGGACGAGTTCTTTGAACGCTGCAATCAATGGTTGCACATTGAGGAGTGAAACCTCTATAATTCAATAGAAGTGTATGGGCTGTGAATAGCCTTGAGAGGAGGTGACTATGTTGTCAACAGTACTTGAGCGTGTAACTAAAGTAGTTGTCGACCGTCTGGGCGTCGACGAAAGCGAAGTAAAACCTGAAGCTTCTTTCCGTGAGGATCTGGGAGCTGATTCACTAGATGTAGTAGAGCTTGTTATGGAATTTGAAGATGAGTTTGAAACAGAAATTTCTGATGACGATGCAGAAAAAATTGCAACTGTCGGAGATGCAGTAACGTACATTACAGAAAAAGTCGGCGAATGACCTTTTGGTGAGACACTTTCTTCCCTTCATCTGAAAAGGGAGAGGGCGTCTCATTTCGCTTTATTATTAAAACGAACCACAACACAGATTACAGACGAAGGGCAGAGTAGTTTATGAAAAATAAAAAACATATAAAAGAATCTTCACCCCATCCAACCTTACCGCAGCCGGTTCGGGAAAAATTCAAAACGCTTCAACAGCAGTTAGGTGTAGAATTTCAAGATGAGAGCTTATTGTTTAACGCATTTACACACTCTTCTTATGTGAATGAACACCGGCGCAAGAAATTTTCCGATAATGAACGGCTGGAGTTTTTGGGAGATGCAGTTCTTGAACTGGGTGTGTCCAAATTTTTATTCCGCACAGAGCCTTCAAAGAGTGAAGGGGAATTAACGAAACTTCGTGCAGCAATCGTTTGTGAACCGTCATTAGTAAAGTTTTCCAATGAGCTTCATTTTGGTGATTATATATTGCTGGGCAAAGGTGAGGAACTGACAGGCGGAAGAATGCGGCCTGCTTTGCTTGCGGATGTATTCGAAGCATATATCGGGGCACTTTATTTGGATCAGGGCATGGAAACAGTAGAAGAATTTTTACAACGAATCGTTTTTCCGAAAATTAGTATCGGAGCTTTTTCGCATGTGACAGATTATAAAAGTCGTCTGCAGGAATTGGTGCAGCAAAAGAATAACGGACCTCTTCAATATGAAGTGGTTGAGGAAAAAGGTCCTGCACATGCGAAAAAGTTTGTTACCGTGGTGAGTCTGAATGACAAGCAGCTAGGTAAAGGAATTGGCAAGTCTAAAAAAGAAGCTGAACAGGAAGCTGCCCGCCGAGCGATTGAACAACTGCAGTCGCAGACGAACGAAGGGGAGAATTAATTGTGTTTTTGAAGAGACTGGAGATTACCGGATTCAAGTCTTTCGCAGAGAAAATCCACATCGATTTCGTACCGGGCGTTACAGCGGTTGTAGGACCCAACGGCAGTGGGAAGAGTAATATTATCGATGCGATCCGATGGGTGCTCGGTGAACAGTCGGCAAAGTCTCTGCGCGGCAGTAAGATGGAAGATGTGATTTTTGCGGGCAGTGATTCGAGAAAAGCGGTTAATTTTGCGGAAGTGAATTTAATACTGGATAATACCCAAAATCTTTTTCCACTCGACTATACAGAAATCAGTGTCAGCAGACGCGTGTTCCGTTCCGGTGAAAGTGCTTACTTGCTCAATGGGCAGAATTGCCGTCTGAAAGATGTGACGTCGATGTTCATGGATTCCGGTCTCGGCAAAGAAGCCTTTTCCATCATTTCACAGGGCCGCGTCGATGGAATCTTGAACAGTAAGGCGGACGAACGCCGAAATGTCTTTGATGAAGCGGCCGGCGTGCTGAAATATAAGACACGGAAGATGCAGGCAGAACATAAACTTTTTGAAACAACCGATAATCTGGATCGTGTGCTGGATATCTTAAAAGAAATCGATGACCGTCGCGTGCCGCTTGAAAAAGAAGCTGCGACAGCGCGCCAGGCCGAGCACTTTTCAAAAGAGCTGCGGGAAGCAGATGTCCGCTTGCTGAACCATGATGCCTGGACACTTCAACAGCAGATTACAGAAAAAGCCGGCACACTTACTGCAAATGAAATCGAACAAGGCAAGTTCGATAAATTGCTTTCCGAACAGGAGCGAGAACTTGAAAGTGATAGAGCCGGCTTGCAGAAGTTGGAAGCGTCGCTTGATCATCTGCAAAGTGAACTTGTCGAGAAGACGTCAGAGGCGGAAAAGTGGGAAGGCAGAAGGCTGCTGTCACTTGAAAAAAGCCGTAATACGAACCAGCAGCTCGAACGGATTCAGAATGAATTGGAGCTGTCCGAAAAGACGCGTCAAGCTTCAGAAGAAAAGCTGACATTGATGCAGGAGAAGCAGCAGTCCGTTAAACAGGAACTGCAGCAAACCGCAAAAGAAATCCAGCAAGTAAGCGGCATGCTCAACAGTTCATTAAAAGAAACCGAGCAGCAGATTGAAGAGCTGAAATCTGTCTATATCGAGAAACTCAATGAAGAAGCGACGCTGCGCAGTGATAGAAAATATGTGGATGAACGTCTGCAGGGAGAAAAATCCTCCACTGAAAAAATTACGATTCAGCATAAGCTGCTGCAAGAGCGCCTGTCGCTGCTGAAAAACGAACAGAGCGAAAAAAGTAAAGAAAAACAAGCAATTCAGCAGCAGGTAAGTAAAGTCGAACAGTCTGCTGAAGAATGCGCCCTTCAATTAAAGGAAGCGGAAGAGCGTCTCGGGGTTCAGCAGCAGTTTCTCCAGCAGGCTTTGCGGAAACAGTCCGAAATGCAGGGAAGAGTACGGGCGCTTGAAGGCTTGGAAAGAGACTTTTCCGGGTTTTATTCAGGTGTCAAAGAAGTGCTGAACGCAAAAAAACAACAGCGTCTTCAAGGAATCGAAGGCGCAGTAGCCGAGTTGATTACTACGGAACCTGCTTACACAAAGGCGATTGAGACAGCCCTTGGCGGTGCCATACAGCATATTGTTACGACAACGGAGGCGGAGGCCAGGAAAGCAATCGGCTTTCTGAAAGCGAAAAACCTGGGCCGGGCAACATTCCTGCCTCTGGATATTCTGAAGCCCCGCGAATTGCCGATGAACAGCCGTCAGCTTCTGAGAGGGCAGCAGGGATTTATCGGCACAGCATTTGAACTTGTTCACACTTCATCAGCCTATGAAACGATTGCGAAGAATTTATTGGGACAGACGATTGTTGCAGGCACGCTGAAGGAAGCTTCCGCCATTGCTAAGGCAATCGGCTACCGTTACCGAATCGTCACGCTGGACGGAGATGTCGTCAATACAGGCGGCTCTCTGACAGGCGGCGGGGCAAAAGGACAGTCCACGGTGTTCTCAAGGAAAGCTGAATTGGAAATCCTGACAGGACAATTGGAGCAAATGGACGAATCAATCCGCCAGGCGAATGAAACCATGTCTTCAACGCGCGAACAGGCAGGTGCAGGTCTGCAGCGCCGGGATCAGCTGCAGAAATCAATGGAAGAACTTCGGCGCCAGGCATCCGCCGCGCATACTTCCATGCAGGAAACCGAAATGGAAATCCGCTCTGTCACAATGGAACTGTCAACTATAGAAACAGGCCGCAGTGATAATGCATCCGCAGAACAGGATTTACTGGTTAAAAAGCAGGCCCTGGATCATCGCCATTCGGAGATCCGCCAAGAACTGCAGGAAATAACGGGGAAGCTGGAAAGTTTGGAGCGTCTCGTCGAGAACCGTCGTGAAGAGCAGGAAACACTGCAGCGGAAATTGGTTCAATTGCAGCAGAAAAATGCAGTCCTGAAAGAGCAAAACACCTATCAGACCAGCTCGATTGCGGAAACTCGGCAGCTGGTCGATGAACTCACACAGACTGTCAAGCGTCTGTGTGAAGAACAGCAATATATACAGGGCCATTTAGTTGGCAGGGAGCTGCCGCCTGAAGAGATTGATCTGCGGATGAAGCAATCAATGTCAGCGAAGCAGCAGCTTGAAGAGATGATACTTCTGGAAAGAGCAAAACGTGTAAAGCAGACAGAAGTCGTTGCGCTCCATGAACAGCAAATGAAGCAGCTTCGACTGCAAGTTCAAGCGGTCAGCGAACAAGTGAATATGGTGAAAATCCAATTGTCGAGGCTTGAAGCGCAATATGAGTACGTTATCAATCGTCTAGACGAAGAATACGGCCTGCGTCCCGATCCATCTTTCGTAGAGGAAGCAACCGATGCAGAAGAGCTGCGGCTCGCGGTCGATCAATTCAAACAGCAGCTTGCCGATCTCGGTCCCGTGAATCCGAATGCCATCCAGGAGTTTGAAGAAGTTTCTGAACGCCATCAGTTTTTAACTGCACAGCGCAATGATTTGGTGGAAGCGAGAGATACGCTGCAGGAAGCGATGTCGGAAATGGATACAGAAATGAAGAGCCGTTTCCAGACAACATTTGAAGCGATCCGCAGCCATTTTCATCATGTCTACAAAGAAATGTTCGGCGGCGGGGAAGCAGATTTAATTCTGACGGATCCTTCTGATTTATTGGCGACCGGCATCGATATTGTCGCACGGCCCCCGGGTAAGAAGCTGCAGAATTTAAGTCTTTTATCCGGCGGAGAACGCGCCCTGACAGTCATTTCGCTGCTGTTTTCGATACTTGAAGTCCGTCCTGTGCCGTTCTGTATTTTAGACGAAGTGGAAGCTGCGCTGGATGAAGCGAATGTAGTGCGATATAGTAATTATTTAAAGAAGGTTTCGGAGCAGACGCAATTTATCGTGATCACCCACCGAAAAGGAACGATGGAAGGCGCAGATGTATTATATGGTGTGACCATGCAGGAATCGGGAGTGTCTAAACTGCTGTCGGTCAAGCTTTCTGAAGTCGCAGAAGAAATCACTATATAGTTAAATTAAAATTTTTACAACATAAGGAAACTATGTTCTATCTGTTCAGTTGATTGGAGTGCAAGGCGGCGACTCTGGGAGGATCAGCCCGACAGGTGATGACAACTTAGGGGAGCAAAGCGACCAAGTTGGCTCACCGCGGGCCCTCCAGAACGCGTCCGCCTGGAACGGAAATCAACGGTACTAGGTAACTTATAGAATGCAGATTTATTAATTCAACTTATATAGCTAAGGAGTGAAGTTCATTGTCATTTTTCAAGAAGCTGAAAGATAAGATTACAGGTACGAATGAAGCTGTTACAGAGAAGTTTAAAGACGGGCTGACGAAGACTCGTGATTCATTTACCTCAAAAGTGAATGATCTGGTGTCCCGTTTCCGCGTCGTCGATGAAGAATTCTTTGAAGAACTGGAAGAAGTTCTTCTGCAGGCTGACGTAGGTTTCGACACCGTGATGGAATTGATTGATTTATTGAAGGACGAAGTGAAACGTAAAAATATTAAAGACACGACGGGCATGCAGTCATTGATTTCCGAAAAGCTGGTGGAAATCTATAATGCAGGAGAAGAAATATCCAATGAACTCAATATCGAAGACGGCCGCTTGAATGTGATCCTGATGGTTGGTGTCAACGGTGTCGGTAAAACGACAACTATCGGAAAAATGGCAGCGCGACTGCAAAAAGAAGGAAAAACCGTCATGCTAGCTGCCGGTGATACCTTCCGCGCCGGCGCGATTGAACAGCTTGTAGTATGGGGCGAGCGGACAGGAGTGGAAGTTGTCCGCCAGGCAGAAGGTTCCGATCCCGCCGCAGTGATTTATGATGCAGTCAAGTCTGCTAAAAAACGCAATGTGGATGTGCTGATCTGTGATACGGCTGGACGCCTGCAGAATAAAGTAAACTTGATGAATGAACTGGAAAAAGTCCACCGGATCATCGGCCGTGAAGTCGAAGGTGCCCCTCATGAAGTGCTGCTTGCCCTTGACGCGACAACCGGCCAAAACGCACTGGTGCAGGCCCAGACATTTAACGAGGCAACAAAGGTGACAGGTATCGTCTTGACGAAATTGGACGGCACGGCAAAAGGCGGTATCGTCCTGGCGATTCGCAGTAAACTGGATATTCCGGTCAAGTTTGTAGGTCTTGGAGAAGGCATAGAAGATTTGCAGCCGTTTGATCCGGAGCGATATGTCTATGGTTTATTCGCAGATGGTCTGGAAATGGAAGAAGCGAAGGAAGAAGAGGAACGTGAAGAAACTGAAGACAAGTAAAATTACTTGACAGACGTTTCGCTAAAAGCTAGTATGAAACAGTGAGCGGGAGGGGTTGGCATCATGCTTGAAAAAACGACAAGAGTGAACTTCCTCTTTGATTTTTATCAATCATTATTAACCGATAAACAGCGTTTATATATGCAGTTATATTATTTGGATGATCTCTCTCTCGGTGAAATAGCAGAGCAGTACAGCGTATCGAGACAGGCAGTGTATGATAATGTAAGAAGAACAGAAGCGATGCTTGAAGACTATGAAGAAAAGCTGAATTTATTCGAAAAGCATGAGAAACGTCTGGAAGCAGTTGGGCAGCTGGAGCAGCTTATGCCGGCTGACGGAACTTCTTCCGCCAGAGTTTTTGAACTGTTACATACCTTGAAGGATTTTGAATAGGGGGGATGGTCCATGGCATTTGAAGGATTAGCCGAACGCCTGCAGGGAACGCTCAATAAAATTACAGGCAAAGGGAAAATCAACGAAGCCGACGTCAAAGAAATGATGCGGGAAGTGCGTTTTGCACTGATCGAGGCAGACGTCAACTTGAAAGTCGTAAAAGAATTCGTTAAAACCGTCAGTGAACGTTCGGTAGGCCAGGACGTCATGAAGAGTCTGACGCCCGGGCAGCAGGTCGTAAAAATCGTAAAAGACGAACTGACGAACTTAATGGGCGGAGAACAAAATCCTATCCAGTTTGCCCGCAAATCACCGACGGTCATCATGATGGTCGGTCTGCAAGGGGCCGGTAAAACAACTTCTACCGGAAAACTGGCGATGGTTCTTCGTAAAAAACACAATAGAAAACCGTTATTAGTGGCGGCCGATATTTATCGTCCTGCCGCGATTCAGCAGCTGGAAACGCTCGGTAAGCAGATTTCTGTGCCGGTATTTTCGATGGGGACGGATATTTCACCTGTAGAAATTGCCCGTAAAGCGATGGAAGAAGCGGAAGCGGAACATCATGATGTTGTCATCATTGATACAGCGGGGCGTCTGCACGTTGATGAGGCGCTTATGCAGGAACTGAAAGACATCCGCGAGTTAACGAAACCGGATGAAGTATTCCTCGTTGTAGATGCCATGACAGGACAGGATGCTGTCAATGTTGCAAAAAACTTTAACGAAGCGATCGATATTACAGGTGTAATTCTGACAAAACTTGACGGTGATACACGAGGCGGTGCGGCATTATCCATCCGTTCCGTCACCGATAAGCCGATCAAATTCGTCGGTATGGGCGAGAAGATGGATGCGCTTGAAGCATTCCATCCAGAGCGCATGGCATCAAGGATTCTCGGTATGGGCGACGTCATGTCGCTGATTGAAAAAGCGCAGGAAAACGTTGATGAAGAAAAGGCCAAAGAGCTCGAGCAGAAACTGCGCACGCAAAGTTTCACACTGGAGGACTTTCTTGATCAGCTGCAGCAGGTAAAGAAGATGGGGCCGCTTGATGAAATTCTGAAAATGATGCCGGGCGCCAATAAGATTAAAGGGCTCGACAATGCAAAAGTTGACGAGAGCCAAATGGGTCGTGTGGAGGCAGTCATTTATTCGATGACAGCAGCTGAACGCGAAAATCCTGATATCATTAATGCGAGCCGGAAGAAACGCATTGCGGTCGGATCGGGCACATCGACTCAGGAAGTCAATCGTCTTCTCAAACAATTTGACGAAATGAAAAAAATGGTCAAGCAAATGACTAATATGCAACAAAAGGGTAAAAAGAAGGGCAAAATGCCTGGTTTGGATTCATTTTTTAAATAAAATACAGGGTGTTAAGAAAAAACACTTTACAAACAAACAAAACCTTGATAATATACTATCTTGTGTGAAACTATTCGGAGGTGTAGATTAAAATGGCAGTTAAAATTCGTCTAAAACGTATGGGAGCTAAGAAATCTCCTTTTTATCGTATTGTAGTAGCTGATGCACGTGCACCACGTGACGGCCGTCAAATCGATCAGGTGGGTACATACAACCCACTTACAAAGCCAGCAACAGTTCAGATCAACGAAGAGTTGGCTTTGAAATGGCTTCAAGATGGAGCAAAACCATCTGATACAGTTCGTAACTTGTTCTCAGAGCAAGGTATCATGGAAAAATTCCATAACGCTAAATACAGCAAGTAATTTGGAGGGGTGGACATGAAGCAGCTGATTGAAACAATTGTAAAGCCGTTAGTCGATTACCCGGACGACGTGAAGGTGATAGCGGATGAACAGTCACAGCGTGTCGTTTATCAGTTATCAGTGAACGCGGAGGATATGGGAAAAGTGATCGGGAAGCAAGGTCGTGTTGCAAAAGCGATCCGTACCATTGTTTACTCAGCAGCAGGCAGCCACCACGGCAAAAAAGTGTATTTGGACATATTGGATTGATCCAAAAGGAAGGAGCCCCGGTTCCTTCCTTTTTTGCACGTATAAATGGATTTTGAGCGGGATAAAGTAGTATTGGTAGACTTTGGGTTGCAGTTGGGGATTTGCGCTCTGGGCGGACGCTTTCCGGAGGGCATTGCCCTAGCGAACAGCAGAGGATTCGCTTGACCTTAATTTCTGCGTTCTTTGCGGAAATTAAGGCAGCTTGTGCTCATAACGCTTCGCTTTTATTCGCAAAAGCCGTTCTTCGTTACGGCTTTCGCTGCGCTCCCCCAAGTTGTCTCACCTGTCAGGCTGATCCTCCCGGAGACGCTGCTCGACGCTCCAATCCCTATGTAGCAAGTAGTAATATTCAGTCTGCTCAATGTATTTATTATTATTTTTACTGCAAACTAATTATAGTTTTCAATACTATAACTAGTACTTGGTATTGAAAAACAAGCCAGTGTACCGGAGTGGAAGGCGGCGACTCCTGCGGGATTTAGCGCGACCGGCGAGACCCCGCAGGTAGCGAAGCGGACGAGGAGGCTTGCCCGCGCCCCGCGGAACGCGTCCGCCTGGAACGCAGGGAAACGGTATCCAACTGCACACTCCTACCTAATTCAAAATTCAATGACAAATATATTCTATCGGAGGCGAAATAATGGAATGGTATAATGTAGGAAAGATTGTCAATACGCATGGGATCAGAGGCGAAGTCCGGGTCATGGCGACAACGGATTTTCCGGACGAACGATTTGCCGTCGGAAGTGAGCTCGCAATCTTCATGCCAAAAAGCAAAACACCTGTCATGGTAAAAGTCGCGAACCACCGAAAACATAAAAACTTCAACCTGCTGACATTCGAAGGCTATCCGAACATCAATGACGTAGAAAAATTCCGTGACGGCATCGTCAAAGTATCGGAAAGAGACCTGACTGAACTCGAAGAAAATGAATTCTACTACCATGAAATCATCGGCTGCCGTGTAGTAACGGAAACAGGCGAAGAAATTGGCACGGTTACAGAAATTATTGAAACAGGGGCTAATGACGTCTGGACGGTTACACCTAAAGAAGGCAAGCCGCATTATATTCCATACATCGAGCAAGTTGTGAAAGAAATCGACGTGGACGAGAAGCTGGTCAAGATTGAACTGATGGACGGGCTGCTTTCATGATGCATGTCGATGTGCTGACGCTGTTCCCTGACATGTTCGAAGGAGTTCTTCATTCTTCGATTATGAAAAAAGCTCAGGATCAGCAGGCTGCTTCATTCCGCGTGACTGATTTCCGTGAGTACTCGACGAATAAACATAAAAAAGTAGATGACTATCCATATGGCGGCGGAGCGGGCATGGTACTGAAACCCGAACCTCTCTTTGCGGCAGTAGAAGCGCTGACGAGTTCGGCGGAAAGCAAGCCGCGAATTATTCTCATGTGTCCACAGGGCGAGCGCTACACCCAGAAGAAGGCCGAGGAACTGGCGAAGGAAGATCATCTGATTTTTATTTGCGGCCATTATGAAGGCTATGACGAACGGATTCGGGAGCATTTGGTGACGGATGAAATCTCCCTGGGTGATTTTGTTTTGACTGGAGGCGAAGTGGCGTCCATGGCGATTATTGACAGCGTAGTGCGTTTGCTGCCTGAAGTGCTTGGAAATGAGCAGTCAGCTGTCCACGATTCGTTTTCAACAGGGATGCTCGAACATCCGCAGTATACGCGCCCTGCTTCCTTCAACGGCTTAGAAGTGCCGCCTGTGCTGTTATCAGGCAATCATGCGGAAATCGATAAGTGGCGGGAAGAGCAGGTATTCCAGCGTACTGCAGAGAGACGTCCTGAACTATTGAAAGATGCTTCATTAACAGAACATCAGCAAAAACTTTATCAGCAGTGGAAGCAAAAAAGAGACTGAATATACTTGAACCGCTGCTATGCTTATGATATGATTTACGAAGTGCTTTTTGAAAAGCACCTATTTACTGTTGTTCCGCTGCAATGCAAGACGTGCAAGAACTCCAGAAAAGAAGGAGAGAAAACGATGCAAAAACTAATTGCAGACATTACAAAAGATCAGCTGCGTACTGAACACCCTGATTTCCGTCCTGGAGATACATTGCGTTTACACGTTAAGATCATTGAGGGTACTCGCGAGCGTATCCAGTTATTCGAAGGTGTTGTAATCAAACGCCGCGGCGGTGGAATCAGCGAAACTTTCACAGTCCGTAAAATTTCAAACGGTGTTGGAGTGGAACGTACATTCCCTGTACACACACCAAAACTTGCTAAGATCGAAGTCACTCGTCGCGGTAAAGTTCGTCGTGCGAAGTTGTACTACTTGCGTAAACTGCGCGGTAAAGCAGCACGTATCAAAGAACTCCGCTAATAAGATAAACACAAAACGAAGGAGGCCGTGCATTTGGCCTCCTTTCTTTTTGCGCCTAAAGCAATTTGGCGGTACAATAATAGCAGACAAGGCAGGAGGCTGGATTGATGGAAGAGAAAAAAACAAAAAGCGAAGGGCTGGAATGGATTAAAGCACTGTTGATTGCGTTTGGGCTGGCTGCAATTATCCGTATATTTTTATTCACTCCGATCGTCGTCGATGGTATTTCCATGATGCCGACGCTTGAACATGGGGATCGTATGATTGTCAATAAAATAGGCTATACCATTGGAGAGCCGCACCGCTTTGATATTGTCGTTTTCCATGCGCCTGAACAAAAAGATTATATTAAACGTGTAATCGGATTGCCGGGAGATACTGTGGAATATAAAGATGATGTCCTGTATGTAAATGATAAACCGTACGAGGAACCGTATCTTGATAAATATAAAGCAGAAATACAGGACGGCACACTGACAGAAGATTTTACACTTCAGGATATACCGCAAATTCAAGCGGCAACAGTGCCGGAAGACCATGTGTTTGTCATGGGAGACAACCGCCGGAAGAGTAAAGACTCCAGACATATCGGCGCTGTTTCAATCGACGAAATAATCGGCAGCACGAGTGTAGTGTTCTGGCCGATTAAAGATTTCGGCATTGTGAAATAACGAAAGGAGACGATTCGAATGACTATTCAATGGTTTCCAGGCCATATGGCGAAAGCAAGAAGAGAAGTGTCCGAAAAACTGAAACTTGTTGATATCGTATTTGAATTGATAGACGCAAGACTGCCGCTATCTTCCCGAAATCCGATGATTGATGAATTAATTCAGCAAAAACCGAGACTGCTGATCCTGAATAAAATGGATTTAGCCGACGAAGTGCAGACGAAGCGATGGATTGCCTATTTTGAAGAGCGGGGCTTCCGCACTGTAGCGATCAATTCATTTGAAGGCAAAGGGCTGCAGACGGTGACAAAGGCCGCAAAAGAAATACTGCAGCCGAAATACGACCGGATGAAACAGCGGGGAATCCGGCCCGGTGCTATCCGTGCAATGATCGTCGGAATTCCGAACGTAGGAAAATCCACACTTATTAACCGTCTCGCAAAGAAGAATATTGCGAAGACAGGTAATAAACCAGGTGTTACGAAAGCACAGCAATGGATCAAATATGAAAAAGAGCTGGAGCTTTTGGATACTCCGGGAGTACTCTGGCCCAAATTCGAAGACCCGGAAGCCGGTTTCAAACTGGCATTAACAGGCGCAATCAAGGATTCGGTTCTCAATATGGAAGAGCTGGCGGTCTATGGACTGAAATTTTTGGAAGAACATTATCCTGAACGCCTGGAAGAACGCTATCAAATGACTTCAGTCGACGAGGATACTTTAGCTATTTTCGATCAGATCGGTGAGCGCAGGAAAGTGTACGCTGCCGGTGCAGAGATTGATTATGACAGAGTGGCGGATTTAATTGTCCAGGATATACGCGATCAGCAAGTCGGCAAACTGACATTTGATTTTACCGAAGATCAAGCACAATAATAAGCAACTGCTTGGAACGCTGTTTCCGGGCCGTTGCTTTTTTTGTCGAAAAACTGAAACTTGAACCGATATAATACATAGAGACGAATTTTGGCGGATGGACAGGTGAATACAATGACAACGATTCAACAAATAAAAGATCAATTACAAAGCTTGCAGGAACCGGATGAATGGCTGAAAGAACTTCAGTCAGATGAACGCAAAGGTGTTCAGAACGCAATCGTCCAGTGGAGAAAACAATATGATAAAAAGCAGCAGCTAATAGAAGAGTTTATGAAAAAGCTGGCTTTCGAAGATTCCTACAGAACCGCAGGCAAAACGCTGATCGCAGGAATTGATGAAGCCGGAAGAGGGCCGCTGGCAGGTCCGGTTGTCACGGCCGCGGTTATTTTACCCGCAGATTGTTCTGCTTTAGTCGGCGTGGACGATTCAAAGAAAATATCCAAGATGCAAAGACAGCAGTTCGCCTTATTGATCAAAGAAAAGGCAATCTCCTATGCAGTTCATATACAGTCTGCAGAAGCTATTGATGAGTTGAATATCTTTCAGGCCACGAAGCAATCGATGGAAGAAGCGGTGAACCAGCTCTCTGTGCCGCCTGACATCGTTTTGGCAGACGCAATGAATCTGTCGGTAGGTCGCCCTGCCTATTCGATTATTAAAGGCGATGAAAAAAGCCTGTGTATCGCGGCAGCCTCGATTTTGGCTAAAACCACGAGGGATCAGCTGATGGAAGAATTACATGAACAGTTTCCTTGGTACGGTTTCAATGAAAACGCCGGCTACGGAACAGCAAAACATCTAGAAGGCCTCAAGACACACGGTTTCTGCATACACCATCGAAAAACCTTTGAACCCATTAAAACGATGTGGAGGGATCGCAGTTGAATTTAAATTCATTATCCATTTCATCGGCAAAAATCACTGCTCCGGAATCGCAGCCGCTGGCACTAAAAGAGGGTCAGATGATTCACGGAAAAGTACAGCAGCTTTTCCCCGGCCAGATGGCGCAGGTGCAAGTCGGCAGCCATCAACTGTTTGCCAAACTTGAAGTGCCGATGCAGGCAGGCGATACGTATTACTTTAAAGTGAACGGCACGGAGCCGGAAGTGAAATTGCAGGTCATTGCGGGACCGATGCGAGGAGCGGAAGGCCAGACTGGTCAGCTGACTCAATTAATGGACTCGCTTAATTTACCGAAAACCCAAGAAATGAAAGAATTGCTGGCAGCCATCATCAAACAGAAAATACCGATGACGAAAGAGAATATACTAGATGCGGCGAATCTGCTCAAATCTGTTCCTGAAAGCATGAAGGCAGAAGCGCTCGCGGCACTCGGAAAAATCGCGGAAGCCAGGCTGCCTTTTACGCCGGCTGTTTTCCAGTCGCTTTTGCAGGCGCAAAACGGTACGATTACCCAAAACTTAACGGCACTGCAGACGGCTGTTCAAAATGAAACCAGTCTGCCGCCTGCTGTTCGGGAAGCTTTATTGAATGCATTGCAGGCAGTATCCAACCCGGCAAGTCAGGCGGTCGGCAAAGAACTGCTCAGCCGGGCGCTGACACTGCTGCTGGACCCGCAGACCGGCAAAGGAGACCGGTTTGCAGCCCTGCAGCTGCTGAAAAGCGCAGAAATCCTGCCTGCACGTACGTCGCTCGCTAATCTTCCGCAAGTTTTGGCACAGTTAGTGTCGCAAACTGGAGACGGCAAGACAGCAGCCCAGCCGCAAATAACTGCTGCACTGCAGCAGAATGCCCTCCAGCAGTCCGCAGGGAGTCCGCTGGAGGCGGATAGACCGGTAAGTGCTATGAATGCCCAAACACAAGCTGCAGCGTCTGCAGCGAGTCAGGGCGCATCTAATCAAGTGCCTGCGGAATCTCAGGCTACTGCGGTGAAAACTCTTCAGACCATGCTCGGCCAATTAGCGCAAATGCCTGCAGGAGAACAACAAAACGCTAAGTCCATTATGCAAAACATCTCTCAACAGATTCAAAACAGTCCTGCACTGCCCGAACAAATGAAAACAGCTTTGCAGACTGTCGTCAGTCAATTCGCTCAGCAGCCATTGACTGACAGTGTGAAAGCAGCTTTTATCGAACAGTTCAGTCAAACACTTCTGCAGCAGACAAGCAGCGGGGCAACTGTTCAAACAGCGAATGCAACTGCACAGCCCGTCGCAGTTAAAGAAGCGCAGCAAGCTTTACTGTCACTCGTTTCGCTGCCTCCGCAACAAGCTGACGAAGCGCTGCGGGCTTTGGTCCAGTCGGCTGAGAAATCAGGCAATGTGCAGATCAAGCAAATGGTGCAGGCAGCCGAAATACAGCTGTCGCAAACGATGAGCGGCCCAGTCATGAAAGAAGCAATGCAGAGTGTCCTGAGTTCTCTCGGCTTCAACTATGAAGCGTTGCTGAACGGCAAGGAGCCTGCCGCGAACTTAGCTAACACATTGAAGCCGCAGCTGCTTACTTTGCTGCAGGATCCTTCCCTGTCCCTGCCGCTTAGAGAGGCAGCGGAAACCATGGTATTGAGAATGAATGGAACCGTTATTCAGACTGCAGACACGAGCGTTCAGCAGCAGATCATCATGCAGGTGCCGCTGGATTTATTCGGCAAGAAAATAGAAGCGACGCTTCAGTGGAATGGCCGGATGAAAGAAAACGGCCAAATTGATCCGGCGTTTGCCAGGATTTTATTTTATTTGGAGCTTGAGACACTTTCGACGACACTTGTCGACATGCATGTGCAGAACAAAGTCGTTAATCTGACAATTTTCAACGAAGAGGAATCGCTGCGGACGACAGGTCTGTCATTCCAAGCGTTGTTGAAAGACGGATTGGAAAATGTCGGTTACAAACTGTCGGGCGTTTCATTCAAACCCTTTACTGAATCACAGCAGACAGTGAAAAAGCCTGCGGCCGCGTCGTATATTGACGAAAGAGGAGTAGATTACCGGATATGAAAGAAGAACGCTATAAACGAAAAGAAGCCGTTGCGCTTTCCTACGATCCTGAAGTATCCGACGCTCCAAAAGTCATAGCGAAAGGTAAAGGAATGATTGCGGAAAATATACTGGAACGGGCCAAAGAACATGACGTGCCTGTGCAGGAAGATCCGAGTTTACTGGAGTTACTCGGCCAGCTGAATGTCAATGAAACCATTCCTGAAGAGCTGTACCAGGCCGTGTCTGAGGTCTTTGCTTACATATACCGTCTCGATAAGGAAAAGGGCAGCAGAAATAGTTGAAAAATAGAGAATTCGGCATCGTAATAGTCATCCATGGACAATATGTGACGGTTTGTTTACAATAATAAAGTAGTTGAATATGCAGCAATTGCAAATCGAATGGAGGCAGTACTTATGAACATCCATGAATACCAAGGGAAGCAGCTATTGAGAGAGTACGGTGTTGCTGTTTCGAATGGTCGTGTTGCATTCTCGCCTAAGGAAGCAGTGGCGGTTGCAAAAGAACTCGGAACAGAGCCTATTGTGGTGAAAGCACAAATCCATGCGGGCGGCCGGGGGAAAGCGGGCGGTGTAAAAATCGTCAAGAACCTTGATGAAGTCCGTGCAGTAGCAGCAGACTTGATCGGAAAACAACTGGTTACACACCAGACAGGTCCTGAAGGCCAGGAAGTGAAACGCCTCCTTGTTGAAGAGGGAATCGACATCGAAAAAGAATTCTACATCGGTCTTGTCGTTGACCGTGCAACAGATCGCGTTACATTAATGGGATCTGCTGAAGGCGGAGTGGAAATCGAAGAAGTCGCAGAAAAAAATCCGGAAAAAATCTTCTACGAGATCATAGATCCGGTTGTTGGGTTAGCTCCTTTCCAGGCGCGCCGTATGGCATTCAATATGGAAATCCCGAGCAAGCTGATCAACAAAGCAGTCAGCCTATTTTTAGGTCTATATAAAGTATTCAGCGAAAAAGATGCATCAATCGTGGAGATTAATCCGCTTGTCGTAACAAAAGACGAGAGAGTACTTGCTTTGGATGCGAAATTCAATTTTGACGATAACGCAACATTCCGTCATAAAGATATTGTCGAACTGCGCGACTTTGATGAAGAGGATCCAAAAGAAATCGAAGCATCCACTTTTGACTTAAGCTATATTTCCCTCGACGGAAATATCGGCTGTATGGTCAACGGAGCGGGGCTTGCGATGGCGACAATGGATACGATTCACTATTACGGCGGCGAACCCGCTAACTTCCTTGACGTTGGGGGCGGCGCGAAAAAAGAAAAAGTTGCCGGCGCTTTCAAGATTATTCTTTCTGATCCGAATGTAAAAGGCATTTTCGTCAATATTTTCGGCGGCATCATGAAGTGTGATGTCATTGCTGAAGGTGTTATTGAAGCTGCAAAAGAAGTGGAGCTTCAGGTGCCGCTTGTTGTTCGTCTTGAAGGTACAAATGTAGAACGCGGGAAAGCTTTGCTTAAAGAATCCGGCATTAATGTTGTAGCTGCGGATTCAATGGCTGAAGGCGCGAAAAAAATCGTTGAGTTGATAGGATAAGAAAGGCAGGTACAAAGCATGAGTATTTATGTAGATAAAGACACCAAAGTAATTGTACAAGGAATTACAGGTTCCACTGCCCTGTTCCATACGCAACAGATGTTGGAATATGGTACAAAGATTGTCGGCGGTGTTACACCAGGCAAAGGCGGCCAGACGGTCGAAGGCGTACCGGTCTTTGATACAGTTGATGAAGCCGTTAAAGCTACAGGCGCAACAGTCTCCATCATTTACGTGCCGGCTCCGTATGCAGCAGATGCGATTATGGAAGCTGTAGACGGGGAGATGGATATGACAATCTGTATTACAGAGCACATTCCTGTCCTCGATATGATTAAAGTGAAGCGTTATATGGAAGGCAAAAAGACTCGTTTAATCGGTCCGAACTGCCCTGGCGTTATCACTGCAGATGAAACAAAAATCGGCATTATGCCCGGCTATATTCATACAAAAGGCCATGTCGGCGTTGTGTCCCGTTCCGGTACACTGACATATGAAGCGGTGCATCAGTTGACACAAGAAGGAATCGGCCAGACGACAGCTGTCGGAATCGGCGGAGACCCTGTCAACGGTACGAACTTTATCGATGTGTTAAAAGCATTCAATGAAGATCCGGAAACTTATGCAGTTGTGATGATCGGTGAAATCGGCGGAACAGCTGAGGAAGAAGCAGCTGAGTGGGTCAAAGAAAATATGACGAAACCAGTTGTCGGCTTCATCGGCGGTCAGACTGCACCTGAAGGTAAACGCATGGGTCACGCGGGTGCCATCATTTCAGGCGGTAAGGGAACTGCTGCTGAAAAGATTAAGGCTTTACAGGCGGCGGATATCCAAGTGGCAGAGACACCTTCTGTTATTGGTGAGACGCTAATTAAAGTTCTGAAAGAAAAAGGTCTGTACGAAAAATGTAAAACGAAGTAATATGAGAGGTGCAGCGTATGCTGCACCTTTTTTCGTTCTTTGCTTGTAGTGTCGAATAAAGGAGAACGCTATGCAATTTACCGAACAGCAGAAACAATTAATTTTCCTTCATTATATTCACCCCGTTCCGTACAGCCGCTATCAGAGTTTGCTGCAGGAAAATCCGCTCATTCAAGATTTATCTTCCTATCCCCCTGTACGCTTGCAGCAATTGCTTGGTTTGTCAGAAGTCAACGCCTGTCGAATTACACAGCAATTCCATGAAGTGTCACAGCTTCCCTTGATTGAATTATTGCAAGAGACTGACATCATCCCCATTCCTTACGGCCATCCCGATTACCCGAAAGAACTGACTGAACTTTGCGATCCGCCGGCTGTCTTATACGTCAAAGGTGAAAGAAATTTATTGAAAAAACCGCTCAAAGTCGGTATAATTGGCTCCCGAAAAGCGACGTCGTATACAAAGAAAGCGCTTGATTTTATTGTGCCGCCGCTCGTTGCGCAAGAAATTCCGGTTGTCTCCGGTCTGGCTGCAGGCGCAGATACGATGGCGCATCAGGCGGCGATGCAATACGGAGGAGAGACCATCGCGGTACTGGGGCATGGGTTTTCCCATATGTATCCAAAGAAAAATGAGAAAATCGCACAGGAAATAGCTGAGAATCATCTGCTGCTGACCGAGTATCCTCCTTATATTCTGCCGGCAAAATGGACATTCCCCATGCGCAATCGGATCATCAGCGGACTGTCGAATGCAATCGTTGTAACAGAATCTGTGGAAAGGAGCGGAACGATGAGTACAGTTGAACATGCACTGGATCACGGAAAAGAAATTTTCGCCGTGCCGGGAGCAATTGACTGCCCGTTATCGGCGGGTCCGAATAAGCTGCTGGATGAAGGCGCCAAGCCATTATGGAGCGGTTTTCAGATCCTGGATTCTTTACAGGGAAACACCATATAATCTGTACGCGAAATGTTTAAAAGGTTGCATTATTTGAGAAACTGTTATACATTTTGCAACAGATATTCTTTTGATGAATAAATATAAAAGAAATCTCTCTGAGGAGGGAAATATATGGCGGATTACTTAGTTATTGTAGAGTCACCAGCTAAAGCAAAAACCATTGAGCGTTACTTAGGCAAGAAATACAAAGTCAGCGCCTCTCTTGGTCATTTACGCGATTTACCCCGAAGTCAAATGGGTGTAGATACTGAGAATAATTATGAACCGAAGTATATTACGATCCGCGGTAAAGGACCGATACTTCAAGACTTGAAAAAAGAAGCAAAAAAAGCGAAGAAAATATTTCTCGCGGCTGACCCGGATCGCGAAGGGGAAGCAATTGCATGGCACTTATCACATCAGCTTGGTGTCGATATCGAATCAGACTGCCGGGTAGTGTTCAACGAGATCACCAAGGATGCTATTAAAGAATCCTTTAAACATCCGCGTCCGATCAATATGAATCTGGTGGATGCACAGCAGGCAAGACGGATTCTAGACAGATTAGTCGGATATAACATCAGCCCGATTCTTTGGAAAAAAGTAAAAAAAGGATTGTCAGCAGGACGTGTTCAGTCGGTTGCATTACGGCTGATCATTGACCGAGAAAATGAAATTAATGCTTTTGAGCCGGAAGAATACTGGAGCATCACTGCACAGTTTGAAAAAGGCGATAAAACATTTGAAGCTGCATTTTACGGAGACGCAAAGGAAAAAGTGAAACTGACGAATCAAGAGCAAGTCGAAAAAGTCGTCAATGCACTGGAATCCGATGAGTTTGAAGTAGCTAAAGTCGTGAAAAAAGAACGGAAACGCAACCCGGCACTGCCGTTTACCACTTCCTCTCTCCAGCAGGAAGCGGCACGCAAACTGAACTTCCGGGCGAAGAAAACGATGATGCTCGCCCAGCAATTATATGAAGGTATTGCAATTGGTAAAGAAGGCACCGTCGGGTTAATTACCTATATGCGTACGGATTCCACGCGGATTTCAGATACAGCAAAAGATGAAGTGAAGTCGTTCATTCAAACGATGTATGGGGAAGAATTTATTTCTACTTCTACCCGGAAAGCGAAAGCCGGCGCGAAAACTCAGGATGCGCACGAAGCGGTACGTCCGACTTCAGCAATGCGGCCGCCTGAAGCGATGAAAGCGTTCTTATCACGTGATCAGCACCGACTGTATAAACTGATTTGGGAACGTTTCGTTGCGAGTCAGATGGCGCCTGCCATTCTGGATACGGTAACAGCAGATTTTCTGAATGGCGATATCCGTTTCAGAGCATCCGGTTCGCAAGTAAAGTTTCCGGGCTTCATGAAAGTGTATATCGAGGGAGACGACGATCAGCAGGAGGAAAAGGAAAATATTCTGCCTCCGCTTGAAGAAGGCGAGAATGTGAAGTATGCGGAAGTCGATCCGAAACAGCATTTTACTCAGCCGCCTCCGCGCTATTCGGAAGCACGTCTGGTCAAAACGCTGGAAGAGCTCGGCATAGGCCGTCCTTCTACATTCGCACCGACGCTGGATACTATTCAAAAGCGCGGCTATGTAACGCTCGATGCCAAACGCTTTATTCCAACGGAGCTTGGCGGTATTGTTCATCAAGCGGTTGATCAATATTTCCCTGATATTATCGATATTGAGTTTACTGCGCAGATGGAAAAAAGTCTGGACCATGTGGAAGAAGGCAGCATCGAATGGCGGAAAGTTATTGATGCGTTTTATCAGGATTTTGAAAAGCATGTGGAAGTCGCTGATGCAGAAATGGAAAAGATCGAAATCAAAGATGAACCAGCCGGGGAAGACTGCGAGAAATGCGGCTCTCCGATGGTTTACAAGATGGGCCGCTACGGAAAGTTCATGGCCTGCTCCAACTTCCCGGATTGCCGTAATACGAAAGCCATTGTCAAACCGATTGGCGTGACGTGTCCGAAATGTAAAGAAGGCGAAGTCGTTGAACGCAAGAGTAAAACAAAGAGAATATTCTTTGGCTGTGACCGCTATCCGGAATGTGATTACGTGTCATGGGATAAACCGATCGTGCGTCCATGTCCGAAGTGTCAACATACACTGGTGGAAAAGCGTTTGAAAAAAGGTGTACAGATTCAATGTACGGAATGTGATTACAAAGAACAGCCGCAGAGCTAGAGAGCAAAACGAGGAAGAGGGATTGAGATGACGCAAACTGTAAATGTCATAGGTGCGGGTCTGGCGGGCAGTGAAGCAGCCTGGCAGCTGGCCAATCGGGGAATTCAAGTGAAATTATTCGAGATGCGTCCGGTCAAACAGACGCCAGCCCACCATACAGATAAATTTGCAGAGTTAGTATGCAGTAATTCATTGCGCGCGAATAATTTAACGAATGCAGTCGGTGTGATCAAAGAAGAGATGCGTCAGCTGAATTCATTGATCATCCAGGCGGCAGATAAGTGTGCAGTCCCTGCAGGAGGCGCACTGGCAGTGGACCGTCATGAGTTTGCAGGGAATGTCACGGAGCAGATCCGCAGCCACCCGAACATTGAAATCATAAATGAAGAAGTGACGAAACTGCCGGATGGCATTACAATTATTGCTTCCGGACCGCTTACATCACCTGCATTGGCAGAGGAAATCCGTTTGCTGACAGGTGAAGATTATTTATACTTCTATGATGCAGCAGCTCCAATCGTGGAAAGTGATTCGATCGATATGGATAAAGTCTATTTGAAATCACGCTACGACAAAGGGGAAGCAGCTTATCTGAACTGCCCGATGAATGCCGAAGAGTTTGACCGTTTTTATCAGGCGCTCATTACTGCGGAGGTAGCACCGTTAAAAGATTTTGAAAAAGAGATGTATTTTGAAGGCTGTATGCCAATTGAAGTCATGGCAAAGCGCGGAGTGAAAACCATGCTGTTCGGTCCTTTGAAACCAGTAGGACTGGAAGACCCGAAAACAGGGAAATGTCCAAAAGCAGTCATTCAGCTTCGGCAGGATGATGCAGCGGGAACGCTCTATAATCTGGTCGGTTTCCAGACTCACTTGAAATGGGGCGCACAGAAAGAATTGCTGCAGCTGATCCCCGGACTGGAAAATGTTGAAATCGTCCGTTATGGCGTGATGCATCGGAATACTTTCATTAATTCACCGAGAGTGCTGAACTGCACGTATCAGTTAAAGTCCAAGCCGACCATTTTCTTTGCAGGTCAGATGACGGGCGTAGAAGGATATGTGGAATCAGCCGGTTCAGGTCTAATTGCTGGAATCAATGCTGCGCATTTGGCGAAAGGCGAAAAACCGATCCGTTTGCCGAAAGAAACGGCGCTGGGCAGCATGTCCCGCTATATTACGGAAGCAGATCCGAATAACTTTCAACCTATGAATATTAATTTCGGACTGTTCCCAGATTTAGAACGCAGATTCAAGACGAAAGCAGAACGCGCAGAAAAACACGCTAACCGTGCGCTTGATGCACTGAAGGAATTTAAAGAAACGACTGATATTTGAATTCAGACCTTACCCTGACTTTTGGGTAAGGTTTTTCTCTTGTATGCAACTAAATTAAGAGGAACACGTCTTGTACTTAAGAGGGAATAGTTTGACATCGAAGTAATTTGAACATTATGTGTCAAATTAGAGTTTTCAGGGAATAACTGATGATGGATCAGTTTTCTTAGTTGCCCAAAAATCCTTGCTATTGTATAGTGTTTCAGGGAGAACATTTGGATTTCATTATAAATTCCAAACTATATACATTCAAGAATCTTTAGACTCTTCAAAAAATGCGCTGTCCTATAATCAGCAAGAGGTGGAGAAAATGGTTCCTGAGATAAAAGAGCTGGCGGATGAATATGTGTCGTATATTTGCTTGGAAAAAAACTATTCGTCTTATACTGTTGCGGAATATGAAAATGATTTGCGAGAATTTCTGGCATTCCTAGAATCGGAACATATCGAAAAACTGGATGATGTGCAATATCCTGCAGCCAGACTGTATGTTACCAAATTGTATGACAGATCACTGGCAAGAACAACGATATCGCGGAAAATTTCTTCAATCCGGTCTTTTTTCAAATTCACAAACGCCCGTTATGGCATTCAGGACCAAGCGTTTCGTTTATTGTTTCATCCGAAAAAGGAAGAGCGCCTGCCTGCTTTTTTTTATGAGCAGGAACTGCAGAAACTGTTCGAGGCAACGGTCGGCGATGATGCCCGTTCGCTTCGTGACCGTGCGCTGCTTGAATTACTCTACGCGACGGGTATCCGGGTAGGCGAGCTTGTGACAGTGGAGGTCCGTGATATCGATCAATACCTTGGAATTGTGAAAGTGATGGGAAAAGGCCGCAGAGAACGTTTTGTACCGTACGGCAGTTTTGCGGAAGAAGCGCTTCAGGAATATATCGATACGGCAAGACCCCGGCTGATGAAGCAAAAGAAGCATTCAAGTCTTTTTGTGAATTTGCGCGGTGATCCACTGACGGACCGGGGAGTGCGCTATATATTGAATGACTTAATGGAACGCGCAGCTTTGCATACAAAAATCACGCCGCATATGATCCGGCATACGTTTGCAACGCATTTACTCGGTGCAGGTGCAGATCTGCGCAGTGTGCAGGAATTGCTCGGTCACCGTCATTTATCATCAACTCAAGTATACACACATATTACGAATGAACATTTACGGCAAACCTATTTACAGACGCATCCGCGTGCTTAGGAGGAGATTGAATGGAATTCCATGCAACAACGATTTTTGCGATACACCATGAAGGGCAATGTGCCATGTCAGGTGACGGACAAGTGACGATGGGCAATGCGGTCGTCATGAAGCATACAGCCAGAAAAGTCCGCAGATTATTCAACGGACAAGTGCTTGCAGGCTTCGCGGGATCTGTAGCGGACGCATTTACTTTATTCGATTTATTTGAAGCGAAATTGATGGAGTACGACGGCAATTTGCAAAGAGCGTCTGTCGAGCTGGCAAAAGAGTGGCGCGGCGATCGGATTCTGCGCAAACTGGAAGCGATGCTGCTCGTGATGGATAAGAAAACCCTGCTGCTTGTCTCCGGTACAGGTGAAGTAATTGAACCGGACGACGGGATTTTAGCAATCGGTTCAGGCGGCAACTATGCGCTGTCGGCAGGAAGAGCTTTGAAGAAATATAGCAGCGGGTTAACAGCGGAGCAAATTGCGAGAGCTTCTTTGGAGACAGCTGCTGATATTTGCGTCTATACAAATCATGAGATCATCGTGGAGGTGCTTTGATTGGTAATGAAACAAGAAATGACACCTAAAGAGCTCACGGCCTATTTAAATCGCTTCATCGTTGGACAGGAAAAGGCTAAAAAAGCGGTTGCTGTTGCGATGCGCAACCGATACCGCCGTATGCAGCTGTCGACTGAAGAACAGGAAGAAGTCATTCCGAAAAACATCCTGATGATTGGACCGACGGGCGTAGGGAAAACGGAAATCGCCCGCCGGATCGCAAAGCTGATCCATGCACCGTTCGTCAAAGTGGAAGCGACGAAGTTTACAGAAGTGGGCTATGTCGGCCGAGATGTCGAATCCATGATACGTGATCTGACGGAAGTCGGGATCCGTATGGTGAAGGAAGATATGCGTGAGGCTGTTAAAGAGCAGGCGCAGAAGCTGGCGGAAGAGCGCCTGGTCAAACTGCTGGTCCCGGAAGTGAAAAAGAAAAGCAGCGGACAGAATCCATTTGAGATGTTCTTTGGACAAAAAGATCAGCAGGAAGAAGAGAATCCTGAAGAGCAGACGGAAATTAGGAGAAAGCGCTCAGAGATAGCGGAACTTCTGAAAAGTCGTCAGGCCGAAGAACAAATGGTCACAGTGGAAGTAACCGCTCAGCAGCCATCCTTATTTGATGCCCTGCAAGGTTCAGGCATGGAGCAGATGTCAGGCATGCAGGATGCATTATCTTCCCTGATGCCGAAGAAAAAGACGAAGCGCCGAATGAAAGTGAAAGATGCACGCGTGGTGTTGGAGGCGGAAGAAGCGGATAAACTGATCGACCAGGATGAAGTGGCACGCAAAGGCATCGAATTGACCGAGCAGGCAGGCATCATCTTCTTGGACGAGATGGATAAAATTGCAAGCAGCAACCAGAAATCGTCAGGTGAAGTATCACGCGAAGGTGTTCAGCGGGACATCTTGCCGATTGTTGAGGGATCGACTGTCACAACGAAATACGGGGCGGTTAAAACAGATTATATTTTATTCATCGCAGCGGGCGCTTTCCATATGTCAAAGCCTTCAGATATCATTCCGGAATTGCAGGGACGTTTCCCAATCCGCGTAGAATTGGATAAATTGACAAAAATCGATTTTGAGCGTATACTCCGAGAGCCAGATTTTTCACTGCTGCGTCAATATGAACGTCTGCTGTCTACCGAAGAAGTGGAAATCGAATTTACAGATGACGCAATCAGCAAAATTGCTGAAATTGCATTTGAAGTAAACAATGAAACGGAAAATATCGGTGCCAGAAGACTGCATACCATATTGGAAAAACTTTTGGAGGATCTTTCATTCGAAGCGGCGGATATCGGGCCGGCTTCCATAAAGATCACACCCGCTTATGTAGATGAAAAATTAGATGGAATCGTTAAAAACAAAGATTTGTCACATTTTATTTTGTAATTGAGGCTTTATAGTTTATTTAATGATTAAAAACCTTTAGAATATTCAATATAGTCAACAGAGAATTTGAGGAGGAACAATTGAAATGAGTTTATTAGTCAAAACAAGAAAAATTAATGCAATGTTACAAGAAGGCGCGGGCGGCCCAGTCAATTTCAAAGAGATGGCAGAGGAACTGAGCGATGTCATCGATTGTAATGCGTTTATCGTCAGCCGGAAAGGTAAATTGCTCGGACTTGAAGTACACCATCAGATTGAAAATGACCGCATGAAGAAAATGTTTGAAGACCGTAAATTCCCTGAAGAATACACGAATCATTTATTCGAAATTCAGGAAACATCACCGAACATCGATATCGAAAGTGAATATACTGTATTCCCTGTAGAGAATAAAGAGCTGTTCAAAGACGGCTTGACTACGATCGTTCCGATTATTGGCGGCGGAGAGCGTTTGGGAACACTGATTTTGGCGAGACTGAAGGAAGGCTTCAAAGAAGATGACCTGATTCTTGCTGAGTACGGCGCTACTGTAGTCGGCATGGAAATCTTGCGTGAGAAATCAGAAGAGATCGAACATGAAGCGCGCAGCAAAGCGGTTGTTCAGATGGCGATCAACTCTCTGTCATACAGTGAGCATGAAGCAATCGAGCATATCTTCAAAGAGCTGGACGGAAATGAAGGCCTGCTGGTAGCGTCAAAAATTGCAGACCGTGTAGGAATCACTCGTTCTGTAATTGTTAATGCACTTCGTAAATTAGAAAGTGCCGGCGTAATCGAATCACGTTCCCTGGGAATGAAAGGGACATACATCAAAGTATTGAACGATAAATTCCTGTCTGAGTTAGAAAAACATAATTCATAAAAAAAGAGCGCTGCTTCTTTACAGAAGCGGCGCTTTTATATTGGGTATGAATACATTGTGATTACCAGAGGAATGGGTAATAATTACATGATTTGACACAAGTACATAAGATACAGTTTCTTTAGTGTGGTATTCTATATAATGGTTTAAGGGATAAAAAAATAATCATATAAAAAAATATTTACCGATTTAGCCCTAAATAAGCATAAAAGAAAAAGCGTTTTCAAAATACAAAGTAGTGAAAATACGACGCTTTATAGTTCGAAAATAGCTAAAAGGGAAATTAGTCCTAGGGAATTATCTAGAATTCATTGGACAAAAATCATTAGAATCCGCTACAATAGATTAGTAGATAAAACAAGAATTTTACATTTACGTTTATAATCATAGCGAAAAATGTCTAGTATACTAGTTTGGAATCGGATAATGTAGGAATATAAGAAGAATGTGACTACTTTAAGAGAGGGAGGCATGACATTGAATATTTATGGCAGCACTATCAATCTGCTTGAAAAGGGCCTGGACTACTCGTCTGCCAAAGGTAAAGCTATTTCGCAAAATATCGCGAATGTTGACACACCCAAGTACAAAGCGAAATCTGTTAACTTTCAAGAAGTGTTTTCCAGTGAAAAGAGCAAAGCGTTTGAAGCGTATAAAACAGATGCAAGACATCTCGACTTTACGGCTTCTGCGGGAAGTAAAACATTCGACTTATCCAATTTGCGCTATCGTCAGGACCGCAACGGAGTCGATATGGATAAAGAACAGGCAGATTTAGCTGCCAATCAAATTTATAACTCTGCATTGATCGAACGGCTGAACGGCAAATTCAACAGCCTGCAAAACATTATTAAAGGAGGGCGCTAATCTTGAGTATATTTCACAGCCTGAATACTTCATCCTCCGCTCTGACTGCGCAGCGGCTTCGAATGGATGTTATTTCATCCAATATGGCGAATGTCGATTCAACGCGGGCAAAGCAAGTAAATGGCGAATGGGAGCCATACCGCAGAAAAACTGTTACGCTGCAGCCTAAAGAAGGGCAATTCGCTTCATTTCTGCAGGCGGCAAAAGGAGTTCAGTCTCATAGCGGCGCCGGCAATGGAGTCGCAGTGACAAGAGTGAAAGAAGACCGCGAGACGCCTTTCAAGCAAGTGTTTGATCCAACTCATCCAGATGCCAACGACGAAGGCTATGTACAGATGCCAAATGTGGATCCTCTTCGTGAAATGATTGACCTGATGTCAGCAACACGGTCATACGAGGCGAACGTCACGGTGCTGAACGCAAACAAATCCATGTTAATGAAAGCTTTAGAAATAGGAAGATAACGTATACGAACTACTATAGAAGGAGTGGAAAAGATGCCGATTCAAGCAATTACGGGCGCTTTGCCGACTATGCAGGTTCAGCCAGCTGAAGTACGGACTCAAAAGACCCCGTTCGAAGCGCAGCAAAACTTCTCAGCCATGCTGAATGATGCAATTCATCAAGTCGATCAGGCGCAGCAAACTTCTGATACTTTGACAGTCAAGCTGATTAAAGGCGAGGATGTAGACTTGCATAATGTCATGATCGCTGCCCAAAAGGCGAGTATTGCATTAAATGCGACGGTGGAAATGCGTAATAAAGTGGTTGAAGCATACCAAGAAATCATCAGAATGCCTGTCTAACAGAACAAGTTACGCTGGGCAGACGTGAAATTTTGCCTAGTTAGGCTGACCGGGGGATTAGAATGAAAGAAAGATTCACAAAGCTCAGAGCGGATCTTAAGGCGTTCTGGGAAAGTCGCTCCAAAAAACAAAAAATCACATACATTGCTACGGCAGCAAGTGTTATTGCATTGGCCATTTTTTTAACAATTTATCTATCACGAACTACATATGTCACACTTTATTCAGAAGTTTCACCTTCTGAAATAGGCCGTATTAAAGAAGTATTGGATGGTCAGGGTGTTCCGTATGTTGTCCAGCCCGGCGGAACTGCGATTGCAGTGCCTGAAAAACAGCTGGATACGCTTCGTGTTTCATTGGCTGCGGAAGGATTTCCGGACTCTGGTCTGATTGATTACTCCTTCTTTTCTGATAATGCAGGCTTTGGAACGACAGATAATGAATTCAATATGATTAAACTGGCTGCTATGCAGACAGAATTAGCAAACTTGATTAAGGGTATAGAGGGTATTAAGGACGCAAAAGTAATGCTGACTTTACCGACTGAAGGCATTTTCGTCAATGATTCAACACAGGAAGCCAGTGCGGCAATCATGCTGAAGACCAATCCGGGTCAAAGTTTCTCAGAACAGCAGATTGCATCTCTGTATAACTTGGTATCCAAGAGCTTGCCGAACCTGTCTAATGATAATATCGTCATTCAGAACCAATATTTTGAGTACTTTGATTTAAAAGGTTCAGAAAACTCCTACGGTCAGAGTGTCACGGATCAAATGGGTCTGAAGAAAACGATAGAGCGCGACTTGCAGAGACAAGTGCAGATGATGCTCGGCACGATGATGGGACAGGATAAAGTCGTTGTTTCGGTTACAACCGATATCGACTTCAAAGTGGAAAAACGTAAAGAAGACTTGGTGTCACCGGTGGATGAGGAAAATATGGAAGGCATCGCGCTGAGTGTACAGCGGATTACGGAGTCATTTTCCGGTACGAATCCGGCTGTCGGCGGAACACCGGAAGCCGAAGATCCGACCGATAACCGCACCACTTATGTGGAAGGTGAAATGGGCAACGGAGATTATGAACGATTGGAAGAAACCATCAATAATGAAGTGAACCGGATCAGTAAAGACATTATTGAAAGTCCTTATAAAATACGCGATCTGGGTATACAGGTAATGATCGAACCACCAACAGCGGACGATCCGAATTCATTGGCACCTGAAGTTCAGCAAGACGTAGAGCAGATTCTGGAAACAATTATTCGGACTTCACTGGATAAAGAAGCAGCAGGGGAACTGACAGATGAAATGCTGGCAGAGAAGATTGCTGTTTCGGTACAGCCGCTGAAAGGTAAAAATGTACTGTTTGAAGAGCCGAAGACGGTTATTCCTTGGTGGGCATACGTTATCGGCGGAGTCCTGCTGTTAGCATTAATCGCAGTAATTGTTCTGTTGCTGCGTAAACGACGCCGTGAAGCCGAGATGGAAGATGAGCTCGCATTGGAAGCGCAACTTGAAGCAATTCAAGTGGATGACATTAATCTGGAACAGGAAACAGAAGCAACAGCACGCAGAAAACAGCTTGAAAAAATGGCGAAAGATAAGCCGGAAGAGTTTGCCAAGCTATTGAGAACGTGGATTGCTGAGGAGTAACGGAGGGATGCAAGTTGGTAAAGAAAGATAAAGAAATGTCAGGCAAACAGAAGGCTGCCTTATTGCTCATCTCTCTAGGGCCTGAAGTCTCAGCAGCAGTTTATAAGCACTTGAACGAAGAGGAGATAGAGCGTCTGACGCTGGAGATTTCAGGCGTGAAAAAAGTAGATTCTTCGGTGAAAGAAGAGATTATTGAAGAATTTCATAATATTGCGCTGGCTCAGGATTATATTTCGCAGGGCGGGATCGGTTACGCCAAAACGATACTTGAGAAAGCACTCGGTAAAGAACATGCGCAGGCAGTAATCAATCGGCTGACATCATCGCTTCAAGTACGGCCGTTTGACTTTGCCAGACGGGCAGAGCCGTCTCAGATTTTAAACTTTATTCAAAATGAACACCCGCAGACAATCGCGCTGATTCTTTCCTATTTAGAGGCGGAGCAGGCAGGTTTGATTCTTTCTTCACTGCCGCAGGAAATGCAGGCTGATATAGCGAAGCGTATTGCGACGATGGAATCTACTTCACCTGAAGTGATCAGTGAGATTGAAGCTGTTTTAGAGCGGAAATTATCTTCTACTGTTACGCAGGATTTCACAGAAACCGGCGGAGTCGATGCGGTGGTCGAAGTACTGAACGGAGTAGACCGTGCGACCGAGAAAACAATTCTCGATGCACTCGAAATACAGGATCCCGAACTGGCAGAAGAAATCCGCAAAAGAATGTTCGTCTTCGAAGATATTATTACATTGGATAACCGTTCGATTCAGCGCGTGGTCCGCGAATGTGAAAATGAAGATCTCATTCTGTCCATGAAAGTATCCAGTGAAGAAGTAAAAGATATTCTATTCAAAAATATGTCGCAGCGGATGGCGGAATCATTCCAGGAAGAAATGGAAATTATGGGTCCAGTCAGACTCCGTGATGTAGAGGAAGCCCAGTCACGGATTGTTGGCATTATTCGCAGATTGGAAGATGCGGGTGAGATTATTATTGCCCGCGGCGGAGGAGATGACATCATTGTCTAATCTGTTTCGTTCAGATCGTACAGTAGTGAATCAAAGCGGCGCAAAAGAAATTTCAATACGCAGTCTTCAGCAGCAAATGCCGGATGATCAGTCTCCTGCTCAAGTGCCTGCAGACACAGGTGCAGTATTTGCCGAACGAAGCCGAATGGTTCAGGAAATGGAACAGCGCAGCGCCATGGTGAATGCAGACATTCAGCAGCGCATGGAGCATGCAGCGGCGGATATTGAAGCAATGCGTGCTGCGTGGGCTGAAGAGAAAGAACGGCTGCAGCAGCAGGCCTATGACGAAGGATTCCAGGCAGGTTTTGAAGACGGGCGCAACAAGGCGCAATCTGATATGCAGGAAACGATACAGGCGGCGAATGAAACGACTACTTTATCGTATCAGAATGCTACCCAGTATTTACTTAATCAGGAACGGGTCATTCTCGACATTGCCATTCGTTCCGCTGAGCAAATTATTAATAAAACAATTGAAGATGATGAAGAAACCTATCTCTCCATTGTTCGAAAAGGTATAAAAGAAGCACAGGAAATGAAAGAGATTAAACTGTATGTCCCGACCGAGCATTTTAAAATGGTGACAGCCAGCCGAGCTGAATTGGCATCAATCTTCCCTCCTGAAACGCCGTTTATGATCTTTGTCAACGAAGACTTTGATGCCAACGATTGTTTTGTCGAAACAAACCATGGCCGCATTGTCGTCAGTGTCGATGAACAATTGAATGAATTGAAGGAGCAGCTTGTCGAAATTATGGAAAGTGGTGTGTAATTTTGAGAAAAGCAGAAGATTTGATTCGAATCATTCCTAATATCAATACGATGAAAAAATATGGCCGGGTTATCCGGGTAGTCGGTTTATTGATTGAGTCACAAGGACCGGAATCCTCCATTGGAGATGTCTGTCTAATTCATTTGAATGTGCCGGACGCAGGAAGATCTATTATTAAAGCGGAAGTAGTCGGTTTCCGGGAAGAAATCGTCATGCTGATGCCTTACACAGATATCAGTAATATCTCGAGTGGCTGCCTGGTGGAATCGCTCGGCAAACCGCTGGAAGTTAAAGTGGGCATGAACTTAGTCGGCCAGGTGCTGGATTCGATGGGCAAACCGATCGATCACAGTGCTTTGCCGAAGGGGCTGGCGACAGTGCGGACTGAAAATAGCCCGCCAAACGTGCTGACCCGCCCGACGATCAATGATAAGCTTGCGGTTGGTGTCAAGGCGATTGACGGCATGCTGACGGTCGGAAACGGCCAGCGTGTCGGAATATTCGCCGGTTCCGGTGTAGGGAAAAGTACGCTGCTCGGCATGATTGCCCGCAATACGGAGGCTGATATCAATATCATTGCGTTAATTGGTGAGCGTGGACGCGAAGTACGGGAGTTTATTGACCGCGACTTAGGGCCTGAAGGCATGAAGAAAACAATTGTTGTTGCTGCTACGTCAGACCAGCCAGCGCTGATGCGAATTAAAGGAGCCTTTACGGCAACTGCCATTGCAGAGTACTTCAGAGACCGCGGTATGCGTGTCATGCTGATGATGGATTCCGTAACGCGTGTCGCTATGGCACAGCGTGAAATCGGACTTGCTGTAGGCGAACCGCCGGCAACTCGAGGGTACACACCGTCGGTCTTCGCGATTCTGCCAAAGCTGCTGGAACGGACAGGCACCAATGAACACGGTGCAATTACTGCGTTCTATACCGTTCTCGTTGACGGTGATGATATGAATGAGCCGATTGCGGATGCAGTGCGGGGGATTTTGGACGGGCATATTGTCCTGGACCGGACCCTTGCCAATAAAGGTCAGTATCCTGCGATTAATGTCCTGAAAAGTGTCAGCCGGCTGATGAATCATATTGCAGATCCGGAACATGTCAAAGCGGCAGAAAAGTTGCGGGAGCTGTACTACACCTATGATAAATCGGAAGACTTGATTAATATCGGTGCCTATAAAAAAGGGACATCGAAAGAAATTGATGAAGCGATTGACTATGAACCGATCATTACGAACTTTTTGAAGCAGAGCTATAAAGATAATATCCAGCTCGAAGATACAGTGAATGAAATGATCGCATTGGCTTCTGGAGGAGGAGGCAGCATATGACTTCTTACCGCTACCGATTTGAAAAAGTGCTGACATTGCGGGAACAAGAGCGTGATGAAACGGAAATGGCTTATAAAGAAGCCATTGAGCAGTTTGAAGAAGTGGCCAGGGAGCTGTATGACCAGCTGAAAAAGAAAGAAGACACACTGGAAGAGCAGCAGCAGCGAATGAGCACTGGTTTCTCCATTGATGATCTGCATCATTATTCACGATTTATCGGTACGCTCGATGTGAAAATTGATCAAATTCAACAGGAAGTCATGAAATCGCGTTCGAAAATGAGCTGGTATGAGTCGCAATTGCTGGAGAAAAATATTGAAGTGAAAAAGTTTGAGAAAATGAAAGAACTGAATAAACAACAATATGATGCAGAAATGGAACATGCGGAGGCAAATCGGATTGACGAACTGGCCACGATGAAATTTCGCTCAAAAGAAGACAGGTGGTAAAGTGGCAAAAGCTAAGAAGAAAAAAGAGGTAGAATCTGTAGAGGTGCAAGAGAAGAAGTCCACTGGTTTTTTTCAGATTTTATTAGCTTGGATCATTATTCCTCTCATGTTCACAATGGCTGTCGTATTAATTATAGCGAAAGTCGCGGACATAAATGTCTTTGATCAAGCTAAAGAATGGACTTCAAAAATACCTTTTCTTGAAGAAAAAGCACCTGACGAGCAGGCGGAAGGTGACTTAATCCTGGAAGAGCGTGTCATTTCACTGCAGGCTGAAATCCAGGAAAAAGAAGCCCAGCTGTTTGAAGTGCAGGATGAACTGACGAAAGTGAAAGATTCCAATGAAACACTGGAAATCGAAAAAGAAAAACTGAATGAAGAAATTGAAAAGCTGAAGCTCGCACAAAGTGAAACAAAGCGTGATTTCAAAGAAATTGTGACGACCTATGAACAAATGTCGGCTAAATCAGCAGCTCCTGTCATTACAAAAATGGGCGATGCAGAGGCAGTTCAAATTTTATCTAGCCTCAAACCTGCGACTTTAGCAGCGATACTTGAGAAGATGTCCCCGGAACAAGCTGCAAAATATACAACTATGCTTACAAAGTAGTATAATAGTAGTTAAAGGAGGTGGAAAAGTGAATTTAGGACTATTGATGGGTGTTGGTGCACCGAGTGTGCCGTCTGTTACTCCAAGTAATTCTTCCAGTGGTACAAGCGGTGCCGGATTTGGCAGTGTGTATCAGAGTTTGATGGGGGCTTCACAATTGCCGGATACCTCGCAAACGGTTGGAACTGACAGTGCTTTAGCTGAACTGATGCAGGATATTATGCAGGCTGGAAGTTTAAAAGAACTGGCAGCTATTTTAGAAGAATTGCAGCAGGATGGCAAGACGGTTTCGGCGATGGATCAGTTGATGAAAGTGTTGGGCGGTAAGCAAAACGTGGTTATCACAGATTCTGCAACTGAGGAAATTAATACTGAGTCGAAACTGGATGATAATCTAAACAGTGCGTTAGAAAGCGAATTACTTCTAACTGATCTGCCAAACTTAAATAAGTTTCCTAGTCTGCAACAATTAGCTTTTCTTATTACGGAAAATCCTGATAAACTAGTAGAAGTGATGACTAAGGCCCTAGCAGAAGCAGGTGTTTCGGAAGAAGAAATTAAGCAGTTGGAAGCAACCGGTGATATTTGGTTTGTATTGGAGACATTGCAAAAACTGCCGCCTGAACAGTTGCAGATCGTGACAGAGAATCTGCCTGAAAAAGTTGCAGTGGAAATCACAGCTTTATTCAAAGCCATTGAACTGACAGCTCCTAAAATGGATCTGCATATAAAGCAGGAAGAACTAATTAAGACCATTCAGCCATTGCTTGCACAGTTCGCGGGTCATATAGAAGAGAAATCCATTCAGCCGGAGATCAAACAGACAATCCAGCTGCCTGCTGCAGTTCAGCATATGATTCGTTTTACGACGGAACAGCCGGCTGCGGATACAAAACAGCAGGGCGAACAAACAAAGTCTAACGAGGCATCGACTCTTCAAACCGCGATGACGCAAACAGAAGCGAGACCCGTGTTTCAGATGACTCAGACTGAAAAAGTACCGGAAAGCCGCAGTGAAGCATTAATGAGAGAGTTTCAGGCTGTATTGAACCGTGCGAATTTTGGTCAGACAGGCGGAACGAACCGTCTATTAGTGAAACTGTATCCTGAGCATTTGGGGCAGGTACGTATTGAACTGCTGGAAGTAAACGGCGTTATGACAGCCAGAATCCTGGCATCGTCTGCCATGGCCCGTGAAATGCTCGACAGCCAGATGCACCAGCTGCGTCATGCATTCAACCAGCAAAACTTGCAGGTGGAACGCATTGATCTTTCACAGACGTTACAGGACCCGGGCAAGAATGAACGGGAGCAGGCTTTTAATAAACAGCATGAGAAGCAGAATGAACAGACTTCTGAACAAAACGAAAGTCAGGATGAACATGAACAGACTTTCCAGGAGTTCATGATTGAACTGGAGGTATAGAAATGGCTAACGAAGTAAATTCGATGTCAGGCCAGCAGGCGATCACAGACTCGATGTATCTGATCA
Source organism: Sporosarcina sp. NCCP-2331 (assembly GCF_023707945.1). Classification (NCBI taxonomy): domain Bacteria; kingdom Bacillati; phylum Bacillota; class Bacilli; order Caryophanales; family Caryophanaceae; genus Sporosarcina; species Sporosarcina sp. NCCP-2331. The sequence goes on along the minus strand of NZ_BRCD01000002.1, from coordinate 100,423 downwards.
ACAAGCAGCGTGACGAACGTAAGACAGGACCCGATACAATGGGGAAAGATGCGTTCATGAAAATTCTGATCACCCAGCTGACAAACCAGGATCCGACGAATCCAATGAAAGATACGGAATTCATGGCACAGATGGCGCAGTTCTCAGCGCTTGAGCAGACGATGAATATGGCGAAAGCTTTTGATAAGTTTGCAGATATTCAGTCTCAAAGTCAATTGATTCAGTATAATAGTTTCATTGGCAAAGACGTGAAATGGCATGAAGTGACAGATAAGAAAGATGAAGACGGCAAGCCGATTATTAATGAAGGAACCGGCAATATCCAATCCATTAAATATGTGGATGGCTCAGTCATCTTTACACTGGCAGACGGCAAAGAGCTATCACCCGGCAATATTTCCGAAGTGCTTGCGAACGGTACAGGCGGAAGTGCAGGAAGCCAACCAAATAATCTCGTACAGGCCAGTATGCTGATCGGCAAGACAGTCGGTTACATGGACGGCGACGTAGAAAAGACAGCCAAAGTGATTTCAGTTACAAATAAAGAAGGCAAGTTGCATTACGTATTAGATAATGACAGTAAGATTGAAGGTAATCAATTTACTTCTATAAGTGAATAAAAATTGAATGGAGCGATGTCATGAACAAAATTGATTTCCATCGCATTCCATCACAGCCGCTCATACGCCCAGGACAGACACAGCAGAAAACTCAGCCCAATCAGTCATTCTCAGCACATTTGCAGCAAGCGGTACAGCCTGAAAAGCTGAAGATCAGCAAGCATGCCAACGACCGTCTGCAAGAACGAAGCATTCAGATGACCGAGGCAGAATGGGCACGCATCTCAGAGAAAGTGGACGAGGCGAAGAGGAAGGGAATCCGTGAAACGCTCGTGCTGACCGACCAGGCCGCACTCATAGTCAGTGCAAAGAACTCAACCGTCATCACTGCGATGAACCGCATGGAAGCGAAAGACCAGTTATTTACGAATATCGACGGCACTATATTGCTCAGCTAAAAACGGCAGGACCTTACGAGGATGCCACCGTACCGCCGACTGAACGAAGCGGTACACTTTAAAACCGAGAGGGGAAACTACATTATGTTACGCTCAATGTACTCAGGAATATCAGGATTAAAGAACTTTCAAACGAAATTAGACGTTATCGGTAATAATATTGCCAATGTTAATACTTATGGATTTAAGAAGGGACGTACGGTTTTTAAGGATTTGTATTCGCAGACTGTGGCGGGAGCAACTGGACCTGGAGACAACCGAGGTGGTGTGAATCCTAAGCAAGTGGGCTTGGGTGGACAGTTGGCAACGATTGACACACTCCACACTCCTGGATCAACACAATTTACTGGGAACACTTTAGACTTAGCTATTGAAGGAGATGGTTTTTTCCTGGTAGGAAATGCTGACGACCCTTATTATACGAGAGCTGGAGTGTTTTACCTGGATCAAGATGGTGCCATTGTGGATGGCGATGGTAGATTTTTAAGCGGAGAACAGATTCTCATACCAACAGAAGCTACGAGTTTATCGATTGGGCAAAATGGTCAAGTTTCGTATGTTCTTGATGGAACTTTAACAGAAGGGCCTGTTATTAACTTGTATAAATTCGCTAACCCGGGGGGATTAGAAAAGGCTGGTGGTAATTTATATAGAGAATCTCCGAACTCTGGTGCACCTGTCGAAGGAGTACCGGGAGAAGCAGGTGGACATGGTGTCATCAAATCCGGTTCGCTAGAAATGTCCAACGTAGACCTATCCGAAGAATTCACAGAAATGATCGTAGCGCAGCGTGGATTCCAAGCAAACACACGGATCATCACAACATCAGACGAAATCTTGCAGGAACTAGTAAACTTAAAACGATAATAATAGCATAGTTTGAAAAGGAGGGTCGGGCCGGCCTTGGCCTGGCCCCTTACATATGATTAAAGTTACGAGATTGAATAACACGACATTCACGTTAAACGCTTTATACATAGAGAAGGTTGAGTCGTTTCCAGACACGACCATTACGCTGACTTCAGGGTCGAAGTACATCGTTCTTGATACGGTTGAGGAAGTGAACAGCCGGATCATTGAATTTTATCAAGCGGTCCAGCTGTTGTCGAATCCGCATATCCGGGGTGAAGAAGATGAAGAATAAATTATTGACGATTTCATTGATTATTTTAGTAAGTATTACGCTCATCGGCGTAGTGGCGGTTGTACTCATTTTGAATTTTAACAAAGGTGACGAAGAGGCCGAGAAAGGTCCGAATATCGATGAAATTCTTGAGTCCTCTGTCGATGTCGAAGAAATTACAACCAATCTGTCCGGTCGCAATTTTATCCGGGTTTCATTGAAAATCCAGACGGACAGCAAAAAAGCCGGAGAAGAATTGACGAAGCGTGATTTCCAGGTGAAGAACCTCGTCATCCAGGAGCTTTCCGAATTAACGGCGAAAGATTTTGAAGGAAAAGCAGGAAAACAGCAGTTCCAGGATTCTATAAAAGCCCAGCTGAATGAACTGATGCAGGATGGTAAGATAGAGAAAGTGTATATTGTCTCTTACATTATTCAGTGACGGGCCGTATGATCTGTAAGAGGTGCTTACGCAAGAGGAGGTGGGCTAATGTCGGGAGATGTGCTGTCCCAAAATGAAATAGATGCGCTTCTGTCTGCCTTATCGACAGGTGAGATGTCAGCGGAAGAAATGAAGAAAGAAGAAGAAACCCGCAAAGTACGGGTCTATGATTTTAAACGTGCGCTGCGGTTCTCGAAAGATCAGATTCGCAGTCTGACACGGATTCATGAAAACTTCGCCAGATTGCTGACGACCTATTTTTCAGCTCAGCTGCGTACATATATTCAGATCAATGTCGTTTCGGTCGATCAGATTCCTTTTGAAGAGTTTATCAGCTCGATTCCGAATATGACGCTGATCAATATATTTGATGTGTCACCGCTCGAAGGCAATATCTTGATGGAAGTGAATCCGAACGTTGCCTATTCCATGCTGGAGCGCTTAATGGGCGGATTCGGCTCGAGTTCCGGCAAAGTGGATAATATGACTGAAATCGAGACGAAAATTTTAACGAACTTATTTGAACGTTCTTTTGACAGTTTGCGGGAAGCGTGGTCAGGTTTGATCGATATCGATCCGTATCTCGCGGAGATGGAAGTGAATCCGCAGTTCCTGCAGATGATCTCTCCCAATGAAACGGTCGTCGTTATTTCATTCAACATAATGATCGGCGAATCAAGCGGAATGATCAATATCTGTATCCCGCACATTGTACTGGAACCGATAATTCCGAATTTGTCGGTCAGCTACTGGATGCAGACGAATAAAAAAGAACCGACGCCTGAACAGAGTGTACTTCTCGAAAAACGAATTAAAAAAGCCTCACTGCCGATTACTGCTGAACTGGGTAAAGGAGAAATCTCTGTAGAAGACTTCTTATACTTGCAGATGGGTGATGTCATTTCATTAAATACAAGGATTGAAGAACCATTAACGATCCGAGTCGGTGATACGCCTAAATTCACCGCACAGCCGGGAAAACTGCGAAACCGCATGGCTGTTCAAATACTGGATATTTTGAAGACGGGAGGGGATGAGGATGATGAGTGATAACATTCTCTCACAGGAAGAAATAGAAGCGTTGCTGCGGGGGGAAACATTGGAACCCGCTGAAGAAGCTGCACCTGAATCAGATGAAATCGAAATTAATGATTATTTGACGGAGATGGAGCAGGACGCGCTTGGGGAGGTCGGCAATATTTCATTCGGCAGTTCGGCGACTGCACTGTCTGCATTGCTTGGACAGAAAGTGGAAATTACGACACCGAAAATCACACTGATTAAACGTGACGAGCTGGATAGAGAATTTGTCCATCCTTATGTTGCGATTAAAGTGGAATACACAGAAGGTCTGAGCGGTGTGAATCTGCTTGTTATTAAGCAGAGTGACGCAGCGATTATCGCAGACTTGATGCTGGGCGGGGACGGGACTTCGCCGAATGAAGATTTGGGGGATATCCATCTTAGCGCTGTACAGGAAGCGATGAATCAAATGATGGGATCTTCTGCTACTTCGATGTCCACTATTTTCAATAAGAAAGTGGATATTTCACCGCCTACAATTGATTTGATGAATATTCAGCTGGACCAGGGAACAGAACATATTCCGCCTCATAATCTGCTGATCCGCGTGTCTTTCAATTTAAGGGTGGGCGAGTTAATTGATTCGAATATTATGCAGCTATTCCCTCTGGAGTTTGGTAAGAAACTAGTTTCATCTTTGATGGGAGAAGAAGAGGCGGCAACTGTTACAGAAGAACCGCCTGCACCGGCACAGCCTGCACCGCAGCCGCAGCAGCAGGAATATCAGCAGCCGGCCGCCCAGCAGGAGCCAGAGCCGGCTTATCAGGCACCGCCCCAGCAGCAGGTTCAGCAAGCGCCACCTCAGCAAAGACCGGCACAGCCTCAGGTTCAAGTACAGCAGGCACAATTTGCCAGCTTCGACGCGCCGAGCTTGAACAAAGAAGAAGCAAATAATTTAAATATGCTGCTTGATATACCTCTTCAAGTAACGGTAGAATTAGGCCGTACGAAGCGTTCAGTCCAGGAAATCCTGGAAATGTCCGGAGGCTCTATTATTGAACTGGATAAATTGGCGGGTGAACCTGTCGATATCTTGGTCAACAACCGCTTTATTGCTAAAGGAGAAGTAGTAGTCATAGATGAAAACTTCGGTGTCCGGATTACGGATATACTAAGTCAGATGGACCGATTAAACAATTTACGATAGTAGATACTTGGAGGGATAAGCAATGGGAAAACGAATTTTAGTAGTTGACGACGCAGCATTTATGCGTATGATGATCAAGGATATCTTGACGAAAAATGATTATGAAGTAGTAGGAGAGGCAGCAGACGGTGCGCAGGCTGTAGAAAAGTACAGTGAGTTAAAACCGGATCTGGTCACAATGGATATCACGATGCCGGAGATGGACGGAATCGCTGCACTTAAAGCAATTAAAGGCAATGATCCGTCTGCAACAATCATTATGTGTTCAGCTATGGGGCAGCAGGCCATGGTTATTGATGCAATTCAAGCGGGCGCTAAAGATTTCATCGTAAAACCATTCCAGGCTGACCGTGTGATTGAAGCGATCGACAAAGCGTTGAGCTAAGTCATCTTATGAACGTAAAACAATTGACCAAATGGTTTGTTATGCTGCTCGTATGCCTCGTTTTCTGGATGCCGCACGCAGAGGCAGAAACAGATCCTAATGCCCGTGTATCTGACTGTTTTGGAAAAGGAAAAGACTGCAGTTCGGATGATACTGCCGGAAATCAAGCAGATAAAAAAGATCAGGAGATCCCGTCGGGGGCCCCGGGAAGCCTGTCCGATCCGCAGGAGACTGAGAAAGCGCCAAAAGGGCTGTCTGCCTGGGATTATATCCGGACCCTATTAGCCTTTATTTTTGTTATCGGTTTGCTTGTATGGCTGCTGCGATTTCTTAATAAACGCAACCGCAGTTTTGACCAGACCCGCTTGATGACCAATTTGGGCGGCGTGCCGCTTGGACAGCATAAATCTATTCAATTAGTGAAAATGGGCAATCATTATTTTGTAGTAGGTGTCGGCGAAAACGTCCAGCTGCTGAAAGAAATTGATGATCCTGCCGATATCGCTGACTTGCTGGACCGTTATGATTCCGAAGGCAGTGATGTTCGCAAAGGCATTATTTCACAGCTTTATGAACGCTTTTTCTCGAAAGCACAATCTGGAAACACCTCAACGGATTCATCTGATTTCAGTCAATTGTTTTCTTCCAAAATGGATGAGATCAAAGCAGATCGCAAGGAACAATTGGATCGGTTGAAGCGGAAAGGAAGCGACCGGGATGGCTGATTTTCTAAATTCGTTTTCAAACAGTGATCCGGCTAACGTTTCGACTTCCATCAAAATGCTTTTGCTGCTGACAGTGTTGTCACTGGCTCCCGCTATTTTGATATTAATGACATCTTTTGCCCGGATCATTATTGTATTATCATTTGTTCGGACGGCTCTTGCGACACAGCAGATGCCGCCTAACCAAGTGCTTGTAGGACTGGCTTTATTTCTGACTTTCTTTATTATGGCGCCTGTTTTATCTCAGGTGAATGAAGAAGCGCTGACTCCTTTATTTGATGAAAAAATTTCATTGGATGAAGCATATGAACGGGCGAGCGGTCCGTTTAAAGAGTTCATGAGTGAACATACGAGACAGAAAGATTTAGAATTATTCATGCGTTATAACCAGATGGAACAACCTGAAACGCTTGAAGAAATACCGCTGACGATGATGGTGCCGGCTTTTGCGCTGAGTGAAATCAAAACAGCCTTTCAAATGGGTTTCATGATCTTTATTCCATTTCTGGTGATCGATATGATTGTCGCCAGTGTCCTCATGTCGATGGGTATGATGATGCTTCCGCCAGTTATGATCTCATTGCCGTTTAAAATATTATTGTTTGTGTTAGTGGACGGTTGGTATCTCATTATCCAGTCATTGCTGCAAAGTTTTTAGGGGGGATTTGAATGACGAGCGAATTTGTTATTTCTATTGCAGAACGATCTGTGTGGGTTATTCTTCTCGCTTCAGGGCCTCTCTTGCTCGTTGCGTTATTGACTGGACTCGGGGTCAGTATTTTTCAGGCGACAACGCAAATTCAGGAACAAACATTGGCTTTTGTACCGAAAATTATCGCAGTTATGGTGGCCATCGTATTTTTTGGACCTTGGATGCTGTCGTATGTCACCAATTATGCAAGTGATATTTTTTCCGGTCTTGCAAGGTATATTGGGTGATTAAATGAATGAACTCATCCCGTCAATACCCGCATTTTTACTTATACTAACGCGTGTGACATCTTTTTTTGTGACACTGCCCTTATTTTCATACCGCTCGATTCCGGCAACACAGCGTTTGGTTTTTGCTGCGATACTCGCTTGGATGATGTCTTACTCGGTTGATATCCCGGTTGTCGAAATAGATGGCCAATACATATTGCTGGTGATTAAAGAAGCGGTAGTCGGCTTGTCCATTGGCATTGCCGCCTTTATTATTATGTCGGCCATTCAAGTGGCTGGTGGCTTTATCGACTTTCAGATGGGTTTTGCGATAGCGAACGTCATTGACCCACAAACTGGTGCCCAGTCACCTTTGCTAGGTCAATTTTTCAATTCATTGGCGATGCTTCTGCTGCTCGTCTTAAATGGCCATCATATGCTGCTGGACGGTATTTTCTACAGTTATGAATTTGTGCCTGTAAATGAAATGTTTCCGCCATTCGGCAGTGAAAATGTGGCGGAATTCATGGTGTTGACGTTTGCTAAATCTTTTGCCATCGCTTTCCAAATGGCGATACCGGTTGTGGCTACGTTATTCCTCGTAGACTTGGCTCTTGGAATCACAGCACGTGCTGTGCCGCAGCTGAATATATTCGTAGTTGGCTTTCCGATCAAGATTGGAGTTAGCTTCATGGTTCTTGTGACCATGTCAGGCGTGCTGATTACTTTAATGAAGAAGCTGTTTGAAGTGATGATCATAACAATGAGAGATTTGATGGTACTGCTGGGAGGTGGCTGATTTGTTGCTGAGGCTTGATTTACAATTTTTCGCCGGCGAGAAAACAGAAAAAGCCACCCCGAAAAAGCGTGAAGATTCTCGAAAAAAAGGACAGGTATTGAAAAGTCAGGACGTTACAAGTGCGATTGTTCTGCTTTCTGTCTTTACTTTCATGTTTTTTGCAGCAGGTTTTATGAGAGATAATTTCTTTGTTTTTTTTCGGGAGTCTTTTACACATTTTATTCCTATACATATATTGGACGAAGACCAAGTGATGTTAGTTTATATGAACATCGTGAAACAGATGGCGGTCATTCTGTTGCCGATTATGATTATTGCTGTAATCGCGAGTGTTGCAGCAAACCTTTTACAGTTTGGTCTGTTGTTTACTGGTGAACCATTGAAGTTTGATTTGAAAAAGATTGATCCGATTAAAGGACTGAAGCGAATATTCTCTATACGGGCCATTGTAGAATTACTTAAATCCGTACTGAAGATTTCGTTTATCGGGACTGTGACGACACTTGTCATTTGGATGAACTTGGGACAGGTCCTGGATCTGGCTTTCAGAACACCGCATATGATCTTGCTGACCATTGCAAAATTAGTCGGAATGATGGGGATTATCGCCTCACTTGTCCTGCTCTTTATCTCTATACTGGATTTCCTTTATCAGAAATTTGACTATGAAAAGAATCTTAGAATGTCCAAGCAGGATATCAAAGATGAACATAAAAATATGGACGGGGATCCGCTTATTAAATCACGGATCAAGCAGCGTCAGCGGGAAATGGCAATGCGGCGGATGATGCAGGAAATTCCTGAGGCGGATGTAGTGATTACCAACCCGACGCATTTTGCGATTGCACTGAAGTATGATGACGAGCAGATGGATTCTCCGATCGTCGTAGCGAAGGGTGCGGACTTCATTGCACAGAAGATCAAGATGATTGCCAAGGAGAATGAAATTGTCATGGTGGAAAACCGTCCGCTTGCACGGGCAATGTTTGATCAAGTGGAAATTGGTGATCGTATTCCTGAAGAATTTTTTAAAGCAGTAGCTGAAATCCTGGCGTACGTATATCGTATCCAGCGAAAAATATAAGTGAATTGAGAAAGTAGGGGTGGCATGCAGTTTAAAGATATCGGAGTATTAGCAGCGGTAATTATGATCGTTGCGATGCTCGTCATCCCGTTACCACCCTGGCTGTTAAGTTTTCTAATCATTATTAATATTACACTTGGTTTAATGGTGCTTCTGACGGCGATGAATATGCAGGAAGCACTGCAATTCTCGATTTTCCCGTCACTCTTGCTGTTATTGACGCTGTTCCGTCTCGGTCTGAACGTATCTACTACACGTGCAATCCTTTCTGAAGGTGATGCAGGGGGCGTAGTTGATACATTCGGTACGTTTGTAACTGGTGGTAATATTGTTGTCGGTCTTGTGGTCTTTGTTATTTTGATTATTATTCAATTTATCGTTATTACGAAAGGTTCGGAACGTGTTTCGGAGGTTGCTGCGCGGTTTACGCTGGATGCGATGCCGGGTAAGCAAATGAGTATCGATGCCGATTTGAACGCCGGTATGATCTCCGATACAGAAGCGCGTACTAGACGTGAGAAAGTCAGTAATGAAGCGGACTTTTACGGTGCGATGGACGGTGCGACGAAATTCGTAAAAGGGGATGCAATTGCCGGAATCATTATTGTAATGATCAACTTACTGGTTGGTATGATCATTGGAGTCGTGCAGATGGGACTGCCATTTGCTGAAGCTGCGGTTCAATTCTCCACTTTGACAGTCGGTGACGGAATCGTTTCGCAGATTCCCGCATTATTAATCTCGACAGCTACCGGTATTGTCGTTACGCGTGCCGCTTCTGAAGGGAACCTGGGCTCAGATATTACGAATCAGCTGCTCGGACAGCCGAAGCTGCTGTATGTTGCAGCGGTAACAATCTTTTTATTAGGATTAGCTACTCCAATTAATGACATTTTGACCATTCCGATTGCTTTAGCTTTGGCAATCAGTGCATACATGATGTCACATAAGGCGGCTGAAGATCCGGAAGAATTGCTCGAGATGGAAGAGGATGTAGAAACTGAAGGGCTGAAACGGCCTGAAAATGTTGTCGACTTATTGAACGTTGACCCGATTGAGTTTGAATTCGGCTACGGGCTTATACCTCTTGTGGATGCAACACAGGGCGGAGACTTACTTGACCGCGTTGTCATGATCAGACGCCAGCTGGCAATTGAGCTCGGCCTCGTTATTCCAGTTGTGCGGATCCGTGACAATATCCAGCTGCAGCCGAATGAATACCGCATCAAAGTTAAAGGCAATGAAATGGCGCGGGGCGAGCTGCTGCTCGATCATTACTTGGCCATGAGTCCGGGCGGGGAAGATTTAATTGAAGGAATTGATACGATTGAGCCTTCATTCGGACTTCCTGCCAAATGGATTACAGAAGAAGCAAAAGAAGAAGCGGAAATAATGGGGTACACGGTTGTCGATCCGCCGAGTGTTGTTTCTACTCATTTGACCGAAATAATTCGCGCGAATGCAGCCGACTTGCTGGGCCGCCAGGAAACAAAACAGCTGGTCGATCATGTGCATGAAACCTATCCTATTTTGGTCGACGAATTAACGCCAACGCCATTATCCATCGGCGAAATTCAAAAAGTGCTGGCTAAGCTGTTAAGTGAACAAGTATCTGTCAGAAACTTGCCGATCATTTTTGAAACACTTGCGGATTATGCAAAATACACATCAGATGTGGATGTGCTGACAGAATATGTGCGCCAGTCATTGGCGCGTCAAATTACGAGCCAGTACGTAACCGGCAATGCAGCGCTGAAAGTATTGACGGTTTCCGGCAAGGTGGAAAAACTGATTGCTGACAGTATCCAGCAGACCGAACAAGGAAACTTCCTGTCGATCGACCCTTCACAGTCGCAGGCGATTCTGGAGCGCATTGCACAGGAAGTCGAGCGGGTGGCTTTGCTTGATCAGGCACCGGTCATTCTATGTTCACCTGCCATTCGAATGTACTTGCGCCAGATTACGGAGCGTTATTTCCCGCAAATTCCTATCTTGTCTTATAATGAACTCGAAGCATCCGTTGAAGTACAAAGTGTAGGGGTGGTGGATATTTAATGAAAATGAAAAAATATACAGCTCCAACCATGGTCGAGGCTATGAAAAAAGTACGGGAAGATTTTGGCGATGATGCCGTGATCCTTAGTTCTAGCGTGATCAAAACAAAAGGTTTTCTCGGACTGTTTCAGAAACGTTCTGTAGAAGTCGTGGCAGGCTTTGACCAAAAAGCTGAAAAACCAATATATGAACCGCCTGTAAGAGCTGAGCCGCCAGCCCGCTCTGAGGCTGCGGAAACACTTCAGGCAGAAATGCGGGAAATGAAGAAAATGATTAAGGGGATGCAGCAAAGTGACCGTACGCTGGAGAAATATCCCGATGAATTGATACCGCTTTTAGTGAAGCTGCAGACACAGGGGCTTGCGCACGAATACATAGCGGAGGCCGGCGACGCACTCTATGAACAAATGAAAAAAGAGAAGAAAGATTTCACAGAAACAGAACAACTTGAATTATTGAAACAATGGTTTTCCGCCAAACTTAGAGAAGTATCGTTCGGCGGAATTTCTTATACCAAAAAATATATTAATGTGCTCGGTCCGACCGGCGTCGGGAAAACGACAACGATTGCGAAGATTGCTGCGCGTGCACTGCTGGAAGAAAAAAAGAAAATCGGCTTTATCACTACCGATACGTATCGGATTGCCGCGATTGAACAATTGCGGACATACGCCAATTTGCTGCAGGCTCCCGTGGAAATTGCTTATAACGCAACTGATTTTGCCGCTGCGATTGAAAAGCTTCAGGACCGCGACTTAATTTTTATTGACACGGCCGGCCGCAATTATAAAGAAACAAAATTTGTTGAGGATTTACAGAGACTTGTAGATTTTTCATTGGATATGGAAACGTTTCTGGTCTTGTCGACTACGTCTAAAGAGCAGGATATGGATATTATCATAGAACGTTTTGAAAAGTTTCCGATTGAGAAATTTATTTTCACAAAGACAGATGAAACCAGTTCAGTTGGCTCGATGATCAACTTAATGCTGAAGTATTCTATAGGCATGGCTTATTTTACAGACGGCCAGGAAGTTCCTGAAGATATAACAGAAGCGAATTTTGAAAAACTGTTCACTCTTTTGCTGGCAGGTGATCAGCATGCATGATCAGGCAGAAGCACTGCGTTTGAAAATGTTGAAAGCACAAGTGAAAACGGCCAGATCTGTTGCGGTTATCAGTGGAAAAGGCGGAGTTGGAAAATCTAACTTTACAGCAAATTTTTCATATTCACTAGCCGCTAAAGGCAAAAAAGTATTAATTGTAGATATGGACATCGGCATGGGCAATATTCATATTCTATTCGGCGCTGCTCCTAATTATAGTTTGAAAGATTATTTAAACGGTTCAAGAGACCTCTATGACGTCATTACACCTTTAGAAGACAGATTGTCGTTTATCGCGGGCGGCTCCGGACTGGAGACAGTAATGGAATGGTCTGAATTGATGTTCGACCGTCTGATAGAAGGATTTACGACTCTGCAGTCCGATTACGATGTTATTTTATTCGATATGGGTGCAGGTGCAACACAAAACTCCTTGGACTTAATTATGGCAGTCGATGAAATTATTCTGATCGCCACTCCGGAACCGACTTCCATTACCGATGCGTATTCGATGATGAAATTCATTTGCATGCAGGATGCAGAGCGGACTTTTCATATTGTTGGAAACCGGGTACTGAAAGAAGAAGAAGGCCGGGACTCCATTGCCAGATTGCAGCTCGCAATGCGTAAATTTTTATCGGCGGAAACGAATCTATTGGGTTTTTTGCCGGATGATTTGAATGTGCGAAACGCAGTCGTCGCACAAACACCTTTTGTAAAGCTGTATCCAAATGCGCACATCACGAGACGAATGACCGCAATTACGGATTCATTTTTAATTGGCCATCAGCCGGGCACCTCTATTGAGACGTCAGGTTTCCTTGGCAAATTAAAGAGCATTTTTCGGAAAGGGCGTGCCTGAAATGATAGTCGGTAAGAAAAAACGAGTACTTGTCGTGGATGATTCAGCCTTTATGCGGAAATTGATTTCAGATATGCTGAATAAACATCCGATGATGGAAGTAGTTGGTATTGCCAGAAACGGACAGGATGCAGTCCAGAAAGTACGCGACTTTTCTCCTGATGTCGTGACAATGGACATTGAGATGCCGGTGATGGACGGGCTGCAGGCACTGAAGGAAATGATGGATCATCATCCGGTTCCTGTCGTCATTTTATCGAGTACGACAAAACATAATACAGAAAATGCAGTTCTTGCTATGGAGTACGGTGCCGTGGATGTAATTGCCAAGCCGGGCGGAGCGATTTCTTTGAATTTGCATGAAATCGAAAAAGAGATTGTTGAAAAAGTTTTTGCTGCCTCGAATGTCGGAATTCACTCACTGACGAGGAAGATTACGCCTGTTAGAACTCGCTATACTATGCCTGTTGAAAAGAAAGGTACAGCGGAAAAAAGTAATTCCATCACAGGAACGCCTGCTAATTTAGCAAGTTTTTCTAGAAATAAAGCCCAAAGTTCTAAAACATTTGTTATAATAGGTACATCGACAGGGGGACCGCGGGCCTTACAGGAAGTAATTACCCGCCTGCCAGCAGATTTCCCTTCTCCCATTTTAATCGTTCAGCACATGCCGCCGGGATTTACGAAGTCACTGGCAGAACGTTTAAACGGGCTTAGTGAGATTACTGTTAAAGAGGCTGAGCACGGGGAGTTACTTTACAACGGCACGGCTTATGTTGCTCCAGGCGGCCTGCATTTAACATTCGAAAAAACAGCAGCGGGATATCAGGCGGTCCTGGATGCAAAGGAAGCACCGCGCTCCGGACATCGACCGGCTGTAAACGTCCTACTGGAATCAGCCGCGAAACATCCTGAATTGAATTATCTCACCGTTATTATGACGGGGATGGGCTATGACGGAAAAGAAGGAATGGAGTTACTGCGTGCAACATGCAAAACCATAACAATTGCGGAATCCAAAAATACTTCAGTTGTCTATGGCATGCCGAAAGCCATCATAGATGCGGGCTTGAGCGATGAAGTCAGAGATGTTCAGCAAATCGCTGATGCAATATTGGGAAATTTGAAGTGATTAGGGGGCTTTACAGTGGATACAAGTCAATATTTGGATATGTTCATCGAGGAAAGTAAAGAACATTTGCAGGCGTGTAATGAACAATTGCTTGCATTGGAAAATAATCCTGATGATCTGGCAATCGTCAATGAAATTTTCAGAGCAGCCCATACATTAAAGGGTATGTCCGCTACTATGGGATATGAAGATATTGCGGATTTAACACATAAGATGGAAAACGTCCTCGACGCAATCCGTAACTCAAAAATCAGCGTCACCACAGAAATTTTGGATGTAGTATTTGAAGCGTCCGACGATCTGGAATTAATGGTACTGGATATCGAAGCAGGCGGAGACGGCAAGAAGGACGTCAGCCATCTGGTCGACACACTGAATCGGATTGAAGCGGGAGAGCCGCTGGATTTAACAGAAACAGCTGCCGCGACAGAAGAAGCGCCGACAGAAGTCTTGACTTCATCGGGCATACATTATGATGAATTTGAGTTGACTGTTATTTCCCAGTCATCTGACCAGGGCTTCAATGCCTATGAAATCACTGTAGAACTGCGCGAAGACTGTTTATTGAAAGTGGCGCGCGTATTCATGACATTTGAAATCCTGGAAAAATCAGGGGAAGTTATCAAAACGGTACCGACAGTAGAAAAGCTGGAAAATGAAGACTTCGATCAGAAGTTTACCATTGTTTTGCTGACACATGAAGATGCTGATGAACTGAGAGCAAAAGTTATGAAGGTTTCCGAAATTGAAGATGTGAAAATCACTCATATTACAGATGAATACGTGCAAAAATATAAGCAGACAGAGTTTGAGAGTCTGGAAGAACAACCGCAGGAAATAGAAAAGAAAACACAAAATCCCACAGTAAAAGCAGCACAGGAAAAGGCAGAGCCTAAGGACACGGCACCAAGCAAAAAATCAGGCCAGTCATCTTCCAATAAGACGATCCGCGTAAACATCGACCGTCTCGACATCTTAATGAACTTGTTTGAAGAACTGGTTATTGACCGCGGACGTCTGCAATCGATCGCGAGCGAGCTCCATAATCCGGAACTCAATGAATCAGTGGAACGTATGACGCGGGTGTCGGGTGACCTTCAAAATATTATCCTGAATATGCGGATGGTTCCAGTTGAGACTGTCTTTAACCGTTTTCCTAAAATGGTTCGGACGCTGGCGCGTGATCTGAATAAAAAGGTTAATTTGGAAATTATCGGTGCTGAAACGGAATTGGACCGGACAGTTATTGATGAAATAGGCGATCCGCTTGTCCACTTGATCCGAAATGCTCTCGATCACGGAGTCGAAAGTCCGGAAGAGCGAATTGCGGCCGGTAAGCCTGAAGAAGGCACTGTGACTTTGCGTGCGTATCACTCTGGAAATCATGTCTTTATTGAACTGGAAGATGATGGAGCCGGTGTGAACCGTGAGCGTGTATTGAATAAAGCAATTGAGCGCGGCATTGTCAGCGAAGAAATTGCGCCGACTTTATCCGATAAGCAAGTGGCAGAGCTCATACTGGCGTCCGGTTTCTCGACTGCCGCTGCCATAACAGATGTATCGGGACGCGGAGTCGGTCTTGATGTTGTGAAAAATACAATCGAGTCCCTCGGCGGCCATATCTCTATTGATTCAAAAGAAGGAAAAGGCTCGTTATTCCAAGTTCAGCTGCCGCTGACTCTATCCATCATTTCCGTTATGCTGGTAGAATTGGATCAGGAAATCTATGCGATTCCTTTATCCTCTATTATCGAAACGGCTATTATTCAAAAATCCGATATTCTGAATGCGCATAACCAGCCTGTAATCGATTTCCGGGGTACTATCGTGCCGTTAGTGGATCTTAAAGAAATCTTTGAAATGCGTGATAGAAATGCAGATGAAGAAGATTTCCAATCAATCGTTATTGTACGAAAAGGTGAAAGTTTAGCAGGATTAGTAGTAGATTCATTCATCGGCCAGCAGGAAATTGTTTTGAAATCACTTGGTAACTATTTGCAGAGTGTCTTTGCCATATCAGGAGCAACGATTCTTGGTAATGGCCAAGTGGCATTAATTGTCGACTGCAACGCACTGATTAAATAATCGAGGTGACAAAAGGTATGACAAAAGCTGTAGAAGTTAGCGATATGAAAGTAATTGTCTTTCAATTGATGAATAAAGAATATGCAATCGGACTGGATGTCGTAGAATCTATCGAGAAATCGCTGTCTATTACACGTGTGCCGAGAATGCCTTCCTATGTCAAAGGAGTTTTGAATCTGCGCGGTGTGGTAACGCCAGTCGTTGATTTGCGTGAGCGCTTTGATATGGAATATAAGGAATTTGATGAATCAAGCTGTATTATCATCGTCTCGTATGCAGATTCAGAAGTAGGCTTGATCGTTGATGACGCGAATGATGTCATGGATGTTCCGACAAGTGCGATTGGACCACAGCCGGAAGTAGTAGGATCTGTTGAGTCTGAATTCATTTCGGGTGTGGCCAAAGTAGATAAGCGTTTGCTCGTTATGCTGAATCTGGAAAAAGTGCTGCAGCCGATTAAAAAGGTGAATGCGGATGAACTCTGAAAATGAAATCACCGAAATGCATTTGGATGTTCTGAAGGAAATCGGCAATATAGGAGCTGCACACGCGGCTACTTCGCTGTCTCAATTACTGGGGCATAAAATCGATATGAGAGTACCAAATGTGGAGCTAGTATCATTTGATGAAATGTTTGAGCTGGCGGGCGGTACGGAAAAGATTGTAGCAGGCATATTCCTTCGCATTGAAGGTGATCTGACAGGCAGTATGTTTTTTGTACTGACAATCGAGTCCGCGACTGAATTCATTCGGAAACTGATGAATGACCCAACATTCACATTTACAGACGTGGAAGATTTAGGTTTAGGCGCTTCTGCATTACAGGAATTGGGTAATATCCTTTCGGGATCGTATTTATCCGCTCTTTCTGATTTCACATCGCTGAATATCTATCCGACTGTTCCTTCTTTAAGCGTGGATATGGTCGGTGCGATTGTAAGTTTTGGTTTAATAGAAGTTTCTCAATACAGCGATGAAGTCATCGTAATTGAAACGGAAATTTTGCAAGAAGGGGAACAAGGTGTTTCGAGTTTAGCAGGTCATTTCTTCTTATTACCGGACCCGCCCTCATACCGCACGATATTCAGTTCTTTAGGTGTACTCTAAATGCAAAACACTAAAACCGTCGTAAGAGTTGGGATTGCGGATATGAATATCGCCAAGACTCCTCAGACGATTCGAACATCTGGCCTCGGCTCCTGTGTCGGAGTAGTGCTGTACGATGCTTCAAAAAAAGTTGCGGGCATGGTGCATGTCATGCTGCCGGACAGCCAATTAGGAAAGTCATCTAAAATAAATGTCGCGAAATTTGCCGATACCGGTATTTATGCCATGATGGAAATGTTGAAATCACAAGGCGTTCGTCCGTTCAGCATTAAAGCAAAAATTGCCGGCGGCGCTCAAATGTTCCAATTTGGCTCTAATGATACGATTCGCATCGGCCCGAGGAATGTGGAGGCAGTCAAAGCAGAGCTTAAGCGTCTCTCCATACCAATCATCGCTGAAGACACGGGCGGCTCTAGCGGAAGAACAATTGAATTCGATCCAGAAACATGCATTCTCCATGTGCGCACAGTCAATGCAGGTACCCAGGAGATGTAACTGGAATCCAAAGCGATAAAACACAGGCGGCTATTTGATTAGTCGCCTTTCTTTATGGAGATTTGCTATACTAGTAGATAAGAAGTAAGAGCAGGCAGACGGAAGCCGACAGGAAAGGCGTGAATTCGATGGCAAAGCAAGATACAGCTGAACGGCATCAGTGGAAGTTATGGCTCGAAGACCGTGATCCTGAGGCAGGTGACACGCTAGTCCAACTTTATACACCATTAGTGAATTATCATGTACAGCGAATCAGTGCGGGGCTGCCGAAAAATGTCTCGCGAGACGAAATTAAATCATTGGGATATCAAGGGTTATTCGACGCTTTGACCAAATTCGATCCCGATCGCGACTTGAAATTTGATACGTATGCATCTTTTCGTATTCGCGGAACTATTATGGATGGCCTGAGAAAAGAGGACTGGCTTTCCCGTTCCTCCAGAGAAAAAACGAAAAGAATGGATGAAGAAATCAGCAAGCTTGAACAGTCATACTTGCGGACGGTAACACCTGAAGAAGTGGCGGATCATCTGGGGATCACTACAGATGAAGTATACCAGACAGTCCATGAACAATATTTTGCGAACGTTTTGTCGATTGATGAGAAAATGAATGACGATGATGAGCAAAGTGATCAGACATTCGTATTGCGCGATGAACAGACAAAGACACCGGAACAGCTGGCAGTCAAAGACGAGCTGATCAGTGATCTGATGACGAAGATTAAAGAACTTAATGAAAACGAGCAGCTGGTACTCAGTTTGTTTTATCAGGAAGATATGACATTGACCGAAATTGGCGAAATTTTAAGTCTATCCACTTCCAGAATATCGCAGATTCATTCGAAAGCTTTATTTAAACTGCGAACCTTGCTGGCGGGTGAAATAACGGATGGAGGGATTTTATGAGCTTGAAAAGTATTGAATTGCAAATAGCGATACCTAAAACATTTGAAGCCGGGAAAATTGCCGAGCAAAAACAGCAGCAATCTCAAATAGCGCAGCAGCATGCAAATACTTCAACAGAAAAACAAGCGCTGAAGAATCAGGAGACCGTTGTGGAATCCGATCCATATGCTAAATTAAATCCGGATGACCGGCAGCAGGATGAACAAAGCGAACAGCAGAAGAGAGAAAAACAGGAAGAAGAAGCACGACGGGTGAAGCATCCTTTTAAGGGCTCGTTTGTGGACTTTAGTGGGTGAACAAACATGGGAATCATCGTAGCGATTTTATTCATCTTGCAAATCATCAGTTTTATGATTATGACGCTGCTGTTTCTAAAAGTCTCCAAATTCAATAATCTGGAGAAGAAACAGCAACAACTAATGGATGAAATGGATCATTCCGTAATGGCATATCTGGCAGAAATTAAAGAAGAAAATGACCGCTTGATCGAACAGTTGAACAGAAAAACAGACTTTACCCTTTCTCCGGAAGTTCCGTTTCAGCAGCCGCCGGTAAAACAAAAACCCGCTGCCGAACCTGAAAGAGTACAACAGAAATCTCATCCGGTACCGGTACAATTTGCTCTTCGCTCCTATCAAAAGACGGCCGCCACGACCGAACAGCAGGAAGCAGAGCCGCTGGACGACCGGGCAAAAGCGAAATTGATGCATGCCGAAGGAAAATCAGTGGAAGAAATCGCGAAAGAACTCGGAAAAGGCCGGACAGAAATCGAATTGCTGTTAAAATTCAGCTGAAACAAAAGTCTGCGGTTGCAAATGGCTCGTATATATGTTATTTTAGTAGATGGTATTACTACACACGTGTGCGGACAAAAGAGTAGGTGCCGTTTCGGTCACTCTTTTGCAGGAAGTACGCGGAGGACAAAAACCAATAGGAGGAATTACCATGTCAGTAATCTCAATGAAGCAATTACTAGAAGCAGGTGTTCATTTCGGACACCAAACACGCCGCTGGAACCCGAAAATGAAGAAGTATATTTTTGTGGAGCGTAACGGCATTTACATCATCGATCTTCAAAAAACAGTTAAAAAATTAGAGGAAGCTTACAACTTCATGCGCCAAGTCGGTGCTGACGGCGGAAAAGTCCTTTTCGTAGGTACGAAGAAACAAGCACAGGAAGCAATCAAAGAAGAAGCAGAACGTGCTGGAATGTACTATATCAACCAACGCTGGTTGGGCGGTACATTGACTAACTTTGGTACAATTCAAAAACGTGTAGCTCGTATGAAAGCAATCGAGAAAATGGAAGAAGACGGCACATTTGACGTACTTCCGAAGAAAGAAGTTTCTCAATTGAAAAAAGAACATGAGCGTCTTGTTAAATTCTTAGGCGGTATCCGTGATATGAAAGGATTGCCGGATGTTATTTTCATCGTAGATCCTCGTAAAGAGCGTATCGCAGTTGCTGAAGCAATCAAATTGAATATTCCACTCGTTGGAATCGTAGATACTAACTGTGATCCGGACGAAATCGACTATGTCATCCCGGCGAACGACGATGCAATCCGCGCAGTACGTTTACTTACAAGTAAAATGGCAGATGCATTGATTGAATCCCGTCAAGGTGAAGACGATGAAGCGGCTGCTGAAACAGCGAACGAAACTGAAACTGTAGCTGCAGACTGAAATGAGTAAATGAGAGACGATAAGCGGCGTACCCCTTATCGTCTTTTTTTAAAGTAATCTATAACAGATGAATTATAATAGGAGGAATTTTTAAAATGGCAACAATTACAGCACAAATGGTAAAAGAACTTCGTGAAAAAACAGGCGCAGGTATGATGGACTGCAAAAAAGCACTTACTCAAGTAGACGGCGACATGGATGCGGCAATCGATTTCATGCGCGAAAAAGGTCTTTCAAGTGCTGCTAAAAAAGCTGACCGTATCGCAGCTGAAGGTGTGGCGAACATTTTAGTTCAAGGTAACGAAGCAGTTATTCTTGAAGTGAATGCTGAAACAGACTTCGTTGCAAAAAATGAAGGTTTCCAAGTACTTGTTAAGGAACTTTCTGAGTTCTTGCTTGCAAATAAACCAGCTTCTGTGGAAGAAGCAAATGAAGCAAAAATGGACAGCGGTCTGACTGTATCACAGCATATTTCAAACGCTGTAGCTAAAATCGGAGAGAAAATCACTCTTCGCCGTTTTGAAATCCGCCAAAAGACAGACCAAGATGCTTTCGGTCCTTACTTGCACATGGGCGGACGTATTGCAGTATTAACAGTACTTGAAGGTTCAACTGATTCTGAAGCAGCGAAAGATGTAGCAATGCATATTGCGGCAATGAACCCGAAATACATTTCACGCGACGAAGTATCTGCTGACGAAGTAGAGGCAGAGCGTAAAGTATTGACTGAACAAGCACTGAACGAAGGCAAGCCGGAGAACATTGTAGCGAAAATGGTAGAAGGACGTCTTGGAAAGTATTTCGAGGAAATCTGTGTACTTGACCAGGCATTCGTTAAAAACTCTGACCAAAAAGTCCGCGATTTCGTAAAATCAACTGGCGGAACTTTAGTTGAGTTCATTCGCTATGAAGTAGGCGAAGGAATCGAGAAGCGTGAAGACAACTTTGCTGACGAAGTAATGAGTCAAGTTAAAGGAAACTAAGTCTAAAACCAATCATACAGAGGGGCACATCCATTATGTGTTCCTCTTTTTTGAGAATAGGAAATTGCAGGAGGGTCTACATGAGTAATCCAAAATATAAGCGGATCGTATTGAAATTAAGCGGAGAAGCACTGGCCGGGGAGCAAGGTTTCGGATTGTCTCCAGAAGTAGTGAAGTCAGTTGCAACTCAAGTGAAAGAAGTAGTTGAACTCGGTGTAGAAGTAGCAGTAGTAGTAGGCGGAGGCAATATCTGGAGAGGTAAAGTCGGAAGCGAAATGGGCATGGACCGTACTACAGCGGATTATATGGGGATGCTTGCGACCGTCATGAATTCCCTTGCACTGCAGGATGCTATTGAAAAGCTTGGACATGAAACAAGAGTGATGAGCTCCATTGACATGAGACAAGTGGCAGAACCGTACATACGCCGAAAAGCAATCCGTCATTTGGAGAAAGATCGTGTAGTTATTTTCGCAGCAGGCACAGGAAATCCGTATTTCTCTACGGATACGACAGCTGCTTTGCGTGCAGCTGAAATTGAAGCGGATGTCATTTTAATGGCAAAAAATAACGTAGACGGTGTGTACTCTGCAGATCCAATGAAAGATGCAAGCGCAGTTAAATATTTTGAACTGTCATACTTAGAAGTAATCAGCCAGGGTCTTGAAGTAATGGACTCGACTGCATCCACATTATGTATGGACAATGATATCCCGCTCGTAGTATTCTCAATTATGGAGAATGGAAATATAAAAAGAGCCGTACTCGGTGAAGAAATCGGTACGGTGGTCAGGAGGAATAAACAATGACGAAAGAAATTATGAATTCCGCAACTGAACGGATGGACAAAGCATTGGGTGCCTACTCAAGACAGCTGGCCTCCATACGTGCAGGAAGAGCCAATGCAAGCATTCTGGACAGAATTTCTGTAATCTATTACGGAGCGCCTACCCCATTGAATCAAATGGCCGGCATTTCTGTTCCCGAACCCCGCCTGCTCGTTGTTCAGCCGTACGACAAAACAACGATCGGTGAAATCGAAAAAGCGATCCTGAAATCAGATATCGGCATCACGCCTTCCAATGATGGAAATGTGATCCGTCTGGCAGTGCCGGCCTTGACAGAGGAACGCCGTAAAGATTTGGTTAAAGAAGTAAAGCGTGAAGCAGAAGACGCGAAAGTTGCAGTTCGTAACGTTCGCCGCGACAGCAATGATGAGCTGAAGAAGAGTGAAAAAGACGGAGACATTACGGAAGATGAACTGCGCCGCTATAATGATGAAGTTCAAAAGTTAACAGATAACTTCATTGAAAAAGTAGACGAGATGGCAAAAGATAAAGAAAATGAAATTTTAGAAATCTGAGTATAGAACTTTCTATCAGGAGGAGCGTCCTACTTTTAGGACGCTTTTTTCTGTCTTTTGCATGCTATTTACTATGCAATTTGGTAGGATAGGCTATAGGAGTATCCGAAATGAGCCAAGTGGGGGAACGCTATGCTTAGAAAACTGTTGCGAAAAAAAACACCAGATATTCAGTTTTTAGATGACCGAATAGAATCTGTTAAGAAAAAACCAATCCCAAACCATGTGGCGATCATTATGGATGGGAATGGAAGATGGGCTAAACAGCGGAAAATGCCGCGTATAGCAGGTCATCATGAAGGAATGAAGAAGGTCCGGCAAATTACTAATTTCGCAAATGCGCTCGGTGTAAAAGCTCTAACACTCTATGCTTTTTCTACAGAAAATTGGAAACGTCCAAAAATCGAAATCGATTTTTTGATGAATCTTCCAGGCGAATTCCTCAATACATATTTACCAGAGTTGATGGAAAGAGATATTAAAGTAGAGATGATCGGAAATATAGAGGCACTTCCTGCACATACTAGGAGCGCCATCACAAAAGCGATTGACGCGACGAAACATAATAAAGGGCTTGTACTGAACTTTGCGATGAATTACGGCAGCCGGGTGGAGCTGGTCAACGTAATGAAGGAAATTGCGCAGGAAGTCGCAGACGGCAGGATTCAGAAAAACGATATAGATGAGAATGTCATTAATTCTAGACTCATGACAGCTCACTTGCCGGAGCCGGATCTGCTTATCCGTACTAGCGGTGAAGTCCGGCTGTCCAACTTCATGTTATGGCAGCTGGCTTATGCAGAGTTCATTTTTACGAATGTACTGTGGCCGGACTTCAATGAAGAATGTTTTTTGGCGTCAATTGAAGACTTCCAGCGTCGCGATCGCAGATTTGGAAGTTTGGAAGGGGATCAGAAAGGATGAAGCAAAGAATCATCACGGCCATCGTAGCCCTCGCATTTTTTATTCCTATGATTTGGATCGG
Organism: Sporosarcina sp. NCCP-2331; assembly: GCF_023707945.1. Classification (NCBI taxonomy): domain Bacteria; kingdom Bacillati; phylum Bacillota; class Bacilli; order Caryophanales; family Caryophanaceae; genus Sporosarcina; species Sporosarcina sp. NCCP-2331. The sequence goes on along the minus strand of NZ_BRCD01000002.1, from coordinate 76,929 downwards.
CGGTCTGCCTTTCATCATAACGATATTTGCAATTTCTACAATAGGGTTATATGAATTACTTCGTATGCGGAAGATGTCAATATTCACAGCCGGCGGTTTTTTATCCTGGCTGCTGCTACTGGTCATCCTGCTGCCTTCTAAATGGACTGCACAAGTGGAAAGTAACTTACATTTACAGAAACTTGAAATGATTTACATTCTTATTCTATTGCTGCTTGTGTATACCGTACTTGTGAAGAACCGTTCTACTTTTGAAGACGTGGCATTCATCGCAATGAGCGCCTTATATGTCGGAGTAGGATTTTATTACTTAATCGAAACCCGGCTTTTTGGACTAGAATACATAGGCTATGCGCTGCTGATCATTTGGTCAACAGATTCAGGCGCTTATTTCGTCGGCCGTAAAATAGGCAAGCGGAAATTATGGCCTGAAATCTCTCCAAATAAAACAATCGAAGGATTTATTGGAGGAATTATCTGCGCGGTTATTTTCACGCTGATCTACAATATATTCTTTCCGATTGCAGGCTCGTATACAGCATTCATCCTCATCACCGTCGTTGCATCAATTGTCGGTCAGATGGGAGATTTAGTGGAGTCTGCATTAAAACGCTATTATGATGTGAAAGATTCGGGCACGCTGCTGCCTGGACACGGCGGAATTATGGATCGTTTTGACAGTCTGCTTTTCGTATTGCCGTTACTTCACTTTTTGCAGTTTGTAGGATAACCGAAGGGAAGTTTACGTATGAAGAAAATAAATTTACTGGGTGCTACAGGATCAATCGGCACGCAGACGCTCGATATTATAGAGTCGAATCCGGAGCTCTTTACATTAACTGCGATGTCAGCAGGAAGAAATATTAAAAAAGTCAGTGAAATCATTGCACAGTTTAAGCCGCAGCTGGTCTCTGTCATGGAGAAAGCAGATGCTGATCGCTTGCAGGCTGAATTTCCAAACGTTAAAATTGTCCACGGCGATGAAGGTCTCATCGAAGCAGCGGTTGGAATCGAAGCAGACGTCCTGCTGAATTCCGTGATCGGAAGCGTTGGACTGAAGCCGACACTGGCAGCAATTGCAGCCGGTATGACGATCGCCATTGCAAATAAAGAAACATTAGTTGCAGCCGGGGATCTGGTTGTCCAGGCTGCAAAACGACACCAAGTGCCGCTTGTGCCGGTCGACAGTGAGCACTCCGCTTTATTTCAGGCATTGAACGGTGAAAATGAAAAGCGTATTACCCAGTTGATCATTACCGCTTCAGGCGGGAGTTTCAGAGACTTAACTCGCGATCAGTTGCAGCATGTAACGGTCGAGCAGGCATTGGCGCATCCAAACTGGTCGATGGGCAATAAACTGACGATTGATTCAGCTACTATGATGAATAAAGGGTTGGAGGTCATAGAAGCGCATCACCTGTTTGCCATGCCGTATGATCAGATTGAATGTCTTCTTCATAAAGAAAGTATCATTCATTCGATGGTCGAGTTTGAAGATACGAGTGTCATGGCGCAACTCGGTTCCCCCGATATGCGGGTGCCGATTCAGTACGCACTGACGTATCCCGACCGGATTCCCATGGCGAATGCCAAACGTCTGCGTCTGGATGAAATCGGGAAACTTCATTTTGAAAAAATGGATTTTGAGCGATTCAGAGCCCTGTCCTTTGCATATGATGCAGGTAGGGAAGGAGGCACGCTGCCGACAGCAATGAACGCGGCAAATGAAGTAGCAGTTCAGTTGTTCATGGAAGGCCGTATTCCTTTCATGAAGATCGAGGATATTATCGAGCAGATGATGGATCAGCACCAGACTATAAGTCATCCTGATTTGGAAGAAATTTTGGAGACAGATCGCGTTACGCGAAAAAAAGTGTATGGTATAGTAAAGTAATGAGATGAATCTAAGGCGTTATAGCCTGTGAAGGTGGTTACTGAATGGAAACCGTTATTGCGTTCATAGTAATATTCGGGACACTCGTTGCGTTTCATGAATTCGGGCATTTTCTGTTTGCGAAAAGAGCAGGCATCATGGTGCGTGAATTCGCGATAGGCATGGGACCAAAAATATTGGCAATTCGTAAAGGCGAAACACAATATACGCTTCGTCTGCTTCCGCTTGGCGGATATGTAAGGATGGCAGGAGAAGATTTTGACACGGTGGAACTGCAGCCTGGCTATCGAGTGGGTCTGCTGCTGAATGCTCAAAATGAGATTGAAAAAATTTATTTAAACCGAAATGTTTCCAATCCGAACATTTTAAATGTGGAAGTAGAAAAATCAGACTTAGATCGAGAGTTGTTTATAGAAGGTTATGACGAAGACGGGCAGTTTGTTCATCTGAATATCGCAAGAACTGCTATGATTATTGAAAAGGGACAAGAAACACTGATCGCGCCGTATGACCGTCAGTTTGAATCCAAGTCACTCGGCAAGCGGTCGATGGCCATTTTTGCAGGACCGCTTTTCAACTTCATCTTGGCGTTTTTCATTTTCCTGGCACTTGGACTGATGAATGGTGTCCCAACCAATGAACCGATTATTACAGAAGTGAAGCCTGATACCCCTGCAGAAGTGTCGGGTATGCAGGATAATGACCTGGTAACGGGCGTTGACGGAAAAGAAATCAAGACATGGACGCAGTTTTCACAGGCGATTCAGGACAGTCCAGGCGTTCCGATGGCAGTGGAAGTGGAACGTGACGGAAGTTCAGTATCTTTGAACGTCACACCGGATACTGTCGAAGATGCCGGGAAAGAGTATGGTCAGATTGGTGTATTATATTCAAGTCCGCTTGAAAAGGGCATTGTGAAATCATTTGTTTTCGGTGCAGAGCAGACTTACACATGGACAGTGAAAATTTTTGAACTGCTCGGCCAGCTAGTAACAGGACAATTTACGATTGATGCGTTGTCAGGGCCGGTTGGTATTTATAAAGCGACAGAAGAAGTGGCTCAATATGGAATTTTCAACCTGATGAACTGGGGAGCTGTGCTGAGTATTAACCTTGGCATTATGAACCTGCTTCCGCTGCCTGCACTTGACGGCGGCCGGTTATTGTTCTTCCTGTTCGAAGGACTGCGCGGAAAACCGATCGATAAACAAAAAGAAGGTATGGTGCACTTCGTCGGAATCATGCTGCTCATGGTCTTGATGCTTGTTGTGACATGGAATGACATTCAACGATTTTTCTTTTAAAAAAGGTGGAAGCATATCATGAAACAATCCAAAACATTTATACCTACGATGCGGGAAACGCCTGCTGACGCTGATATCCGCTCACACCAGCTATTGTTGCGTGCGGGCTATATCCGTCAGAATGCGAACGGCGTCTTTACCTATTTGACACTTGCGCAGCGGGTATTTCGTAAAATGGAAAACATCATACGTCAGGAAATGGAAGCAATTGAAGGCATCGAAATTTCTATGCCTGCTTTACAGCGGACTGAAATCCGGCAGGAATGCGATCGCTGGAAATCTTACGGTAAAGAGCTGTTTCAAGTTCAGGACCGTCATGGCAAAGAATTCACACTCAGTCCGAGCGATGAAGAACTGATGATTTCGTTGCTGAGAGACGAAGTGAGATCGTATAAGAAACTGCCTTTGACACTGTTTCAGATTCAAACCAAGTTTCGTGATGAAGACAAGCCGCGTTTTGGATTGCTTCGGAGCCGTGAGTTTATCATGAAAGATGCCTATTCATTCCATGCGACACAGGAAAGTTTAGATGAAAAGTATCTCGAAGTGATGCAGGCATATACAAATATCCTGACGCGTCTCCGTGTTCATTTCCGCATGGTTATATCAGGCGGCGGAGCGGGCATGCATGAATTTATTGCGCTGGCGGCAATCGGCGAAGATAAGATTGCATACAGTGACAGTTCGTCCTATGCAGCAAATATCGAATTGGCGGCAGTCAATATTGATTATGAGCAGACGGAGGAGAAACCGAAAGAGACAGCGAAAGTAGCCACGCCAAATGTCCGGACTATAGATGATATCACTTCATTCCTGTCTGTTGATCCGAAAAAAATCATTAAATCACTAGTCTATACAATAGACGGCGACCAAGTTTTACTAGTTTGCCGCGGTGACCATCGCATTAATGAACATAAATTAAAAGCAGTGCTGAAGGCTGATGAAGTTTCATTGGCAAGTGAATCAGAGATTGAAGAATTACTTAACTGTCATGCAGGATCAGTGGGTCCGGTGAAACTGCCGATCGGTGTAAAAGTTTTTGCTGATCACGCGGTGGGGTACATTGTCAATGGGGTGGCGGGAGCCAATGAAGAGGATCATCATTTAATCAATGTCAATCCGGAGCGGGATTTCGCGATTGATGACTATCTGGACATCCGCTATATACAGGAAGGTGAGCCTTCGCCGGACGGAATGGGTTCGGTCAAGTTTGCTGAAGGCATCGGTATTGGTCATATTTCCAAGCTGGGAACCGGCTGCAGTGAACAAATGAAAGGAAACTTCCTTAATGATCATGGACGGGCTGAGCCTTTCATTATGGGCAGCTACGGACTGGGCGTATCGCGGCTTATTGCTGCCATCGCTGAACAGTATAACGACGAAAATGGGTTAAAATGGCCGAAGCATTTAGCGCCTTTTGATATTCATCTGGTCGCTGTGAATGTGAAAGATGAAACTCAAAAGCAATTGGCTGATGAGTTGTATGCAGTACTGGAATCTTATCGTTATGATGTTCTGTATGATGACAGGGACGAACGGGCTGGCGTGAAATTTGCTGATTCTGACTTGATTGGACTGCCGGTTCGGATTACAATTGGTAAGAGAGCCGGCGAAGGAATTGTCGAAGTGACATTCCGGCACAGTGGTGAGTCAATAGACTGGCAAAAAGAAGAAGTGCTTGAGAAGCTGCAATCATTTTTTACTGCAGAATAAACAGAGAAGGGGAGTCCGTCAGCGGAACTTCCCTTCTTTTCGCGATAGATTGGAGGAATTTATATTGGATGCCGCCCAGAAATTTTTAACTTTGCTGCAGCAGACCGGTTTGACGGATGATCAGCTGATGCCGTTTTTTGAGCACGCTGAATTAAACCGGGTAACTGTACAGACGAAATCGAGAGTGTGGAAATTTAATGTGACACTTGACCAGGTGCTGCCTGTCAATGTATTTCAGCTAATGCAGCAACGTGTCCATGAAACATTTGCCGCGATTGCAAATGTGCACCTTCAAATTGAAAGCCGTAATAAATCATATGATGAGCAGTTGATTATTTCCTATTGGCCGCTTGTAATAGAAGGACTGGCGGATATTTCTCCTCCGCTCCGTCAATGTTTGAACGGACAGAAACCGGTTCTGCAGGGAGAGAAGTTGCAGATTAATTGTTCAAGCGATTTGGAATGTCAGACGCTGAAAAATAAATACACGGAACCGTTGGCTGCGCTTTACCGTCAGTTTGGTTTTCCTTCTTTACTAGTCGACGTAAAAGTAGAAGAAAATACACGTGCACAAGAAGAACTGCAGCAATTTCTTTCGCAGAAACAGCAGGAAGAAGACGTACTTTCAAAGAAAGCATTTGAACAACTGCAGCAGCGTGAATCTATGAAGAGTGAGCAGGGCGATTCGGATAAACCAATGATTCTTGGCACACCGATCAAGGCAGGAGAAGCGATCGTGCCGATTCATGAAATTCAAGACGAGGAACGCCGGTTGATTATTGAGGGATTTGTCTTTGATGCGGAAGTGCGGGAACTTCGCAGCGGGCGTTCATTGCTGACGTTAAAAGTTACAGATTATACCGATTCAATTTTGGTGAAAATGTTCTCACGCGACAATGAAGATGCCGAAATCATGAAGTCGTTCAAGAAAGGCATGTGGGTACGTGCACGGGGAAGCATCCAGAATGATACGTTCGTAAGGGATTTAATTATGATGGCGCAGGATCTTGCCGTTATCCCTTCTGTTGAACGCAAAGACAAAGCGCCGGCTGGACAAAAGCGTGTGGAATTGCATGCACATACGTCCATGAGTCAGATGGATGCAGTTGTTTCTGCCCAGGCACTCGTTGAACAGGCGGCAAAATGGGGTCACCCGGCTATCGCGATTACGGACCACGCTAATGTACAATCGTTTCCTGAAGCCTATAACACAGGAAAAAAACACGGAATTAAAGTGTTATTCGGCCTGGAAGCTAATTTAGTGGATGACGGGGTGCCGATTGTTTATGAAGAACAGCATAGACGATTGGAAACCGATACGTATGTGGTATTTGACGTGGAAACTACCGGACTGTCGGCAGTCTACGATACCATTATCGAGCTTGCTGCGGTTCGCGTCCGCGATGGAGAAATTATTGACCGCTTTGAACGATTTGCCAATCCGCATCATCCGCTGTCTTCTATCACAACCGACTTGACGGGGATTACAGACGACATGGTCAAAGATGCACCGGAAGTATCTGAGGTAATGGCTGATTTTATTGAATTTATCGGAGATGCTGTACTGATTGCGCACAATGCTTCATTCGATATGGGCTTTTTCTATGCTTCGTGCAAACGGGCGAAAATTGAAACTGCCGCATATCCTGTAATCGATACATTAGAACTCTCACGTTTCCTGTATCCAGAACTGCGGAATCATCGCTTGAATACGCTGGCGAAGAAGTTCGATATTGAACTAACTCAGCATCACCGGGCGATATATGATACGGAGGCAACAGCCTATTTATTTCTGCGTCTGCTGACGGAAGCACAGGAAAAAGGGATCGAATGGCTGGATGATCTCAATAAAAACATTGGAGAGGGAGACGCATATAAACGATCGCGTCCGTCTCACTGTACTTTGCTTGCGACCGACAATGAAGGTTTGAAAAACTTGTTCAAGCTCGTGTCCATCTCACATATGGATTTTTTCTACCGGGTGCCGCGGATTCCGCGTTCGCTGTTAGTGAAACATCGCAAAGGACTGCTGGTAGGTTCAGGCTGTGACAAAGGAGAAGTCTTTGAAGGCCTGATGCAGAAACCGATGGAAGAAGTTGAAGAAATAGCGAGTTTCTATGATTATCTTGAAATCCATCCAAAGCCTGTATACTCTCACTTACTGGAGCTGGATTTAATTCGGGATGAGTGGAACTTGGAAGATATTATGCGGAAAATGTTGAAACTCGGCAAGAAAACCGGCCTGCCGGTCTGCGCAACAGGGAACGTTCATTATCTGGACGAGACGGATGCAACATACCGCAAAGTATTAGTACGTTCTCAAGGCGGGGCTAACCCGATGAACCGGCATTCTCTGCCAGCGGTCCATTTCCGGACGACTGATGAAATGCTGGAAGAATTCGCATTTTTAGGCGAGGCGGCAGCAAAGGAAATTGTCATTGAAAATCCGTTGAAGATTGTGGAACGTGTCGGTGACGTTAAACCAATCAAGGATGATTTGTATACACCGACGATTGAAGGTGCCGATGAAGAGGTCAGAGAGCTGACATATTCAATGGCCCGTCATATATACGGAGATAAGCTGCCTGAAATTATTGAAGCGCGGATTGAGAAAGAGTTAACATCCATTATCGACAATGGTTTCGCGGTTATTTATTTAATTTCTCATAAACTTGTTAAGAAATCGCTCGATGACGGCTATTTGGTTGGATCACGGGGGTCTGTCGGTTCATCATTTGTCGCGACAATGATGGAAATCACGGAAGTTAACCCGATGCCGCCTCACTACGTCTGTCCGTCTTGTAAAACGTATGAATTTTTTGACGACGGTTCAGTCGGCTCCGGCTACGACTTGCCTGATAAAGAATGTACGAACTGCAATGTCATGTTCAAAAAAGATGGACAGGATATCCCGTTTGAAACCTTTCTTGGTTTTGCCGGAGACAAAGTACCGGATATTGATTTGAACTTCAGCGGTGAATATCAAGCTCATGCGCATAATTATACGAAAGAACTGTTCGGCGAAGATTATGTGTACCGGGCAGGTACGATCGGTACAGTTGCTGAAAAAACAGCATACGGTTATGTGCGCGGCTATATGAATGACAATGATCTGCAGATGAGGGGTGCGGAAATTGACCGTCTAGTCCAGGGCTGCTCCGGAGTAAAGCGTAATACAGGGCAGCACCCGGGCGGTATTATTGTTGTTCCGGATACGATGGATATTTTTGATTTTACCCCGGTTCAATTTCCGGCGGACGATATAGAATCGAGTTGGAAGACAACGCATTTCGACTTCCACTCCATCGATAATAACTTGCTCAAGCTTGATATTCTTGGTCATGATGATCCGACGATGATTAAGATGCTTGAAGATTTATCAGGAATTGATGCCAAAACGATCGCACCAGATGACGCAGGAGTTATGGCACTGTTCAGCGGAACTACTTCATTAGGCGTAACGCAGGAGCAGATCGACTGTAAGACCGGGACGCTCGGTGTGCCCGAATTCGGTACGCGTTTCGTCCGTCAGATGCTTGAAGAGACAAAACCGTCGACTTTCTCGGAATTGATTCAGATTTCAGGGTTGTCTCACGGAACAGATGTCTGGCTTGGAAATGCGCAGGAACTGATACAGAATAAAACGTGCCAGCTGTCAGAAGTAATCGGCTGCCGGGATGATATTATGGTCTATCTGATTTATCAGGGTCTTGAACCCTCGCTGGCATTTAAGATTATGGAATCTGTCCGTAAAGGTAAAGGACTGACACCCGAATTCGAAGCTGAAATGAAAGCGAATAAAGTACCGGGCTGGTATATCAGCTCATGCAAGAAGATTAAATATATGTTCCCGAAAGCACACGCTGCGGCCTATGTATTGATGGCTTTGCGAATAGCATATTTCAAAGTGCATCACCCAATCATGTATTATGCAACATATTTTACGGTGCGGGCAACGGACTTCGATCTGGTGACGATGTCAAAAGGTTCTGCGTCCATCCGGGCAAAAATTAAAGAAATCAATGATAAAGGTCTGGATGCACCGCCGAAAGAAAAAAACTTGGTGACAGTGCTTGAAATTGCGCTGGAAATGGTGGAGCGGGGCTTCACTTTTGCGAAGCCTGATCTGTATAAATCGGATGCGACTCAGTTCTTGATAGACGGCAATCAATTGATACCGCCGTTTAATTCAGTTCCTTCATTAGGAACGAACGTTGCCAAAACAATAGTGGAAGCGCGAAAAGACGGCGAGTTTTTATCAAAAGAAGACCTGCAAAAGCGCGGCCGTGTTTCCAAGACCATTACCGAGTACTTAGATACACTCGGCTGCTTGGAAGGTATGCCTGAAGCCAACCAATTATCCTTGTTCTAAAGGCTGTGCATGGCCCCATCAGTTGCATTGTAAATGGCGTTGTGATACGATTGAAACAACTTTTGCTATACGTCTTGCTGAAAAGAGTGGGGTTTCCCGCTCTTTTCTGTTGTTTATCTGGATTCAGCAGAAGCCTGCTTCTAACATTCAGGAGCAGGGCGAATGCAAGCGGTTTTTTTGTTTAGTGGGTTTCAAACTCCGGCTGAATCCAGATAAGCCTCCGGCGGATGTCATGGATTTTGAGTGGAGTTACATTTGAGGCGTGCGGACGACACTGCATTCTGCGGTAACGTCTGTCTGACCTGCATTTTGCAGGCCTCATTTCAAAATCCAGACGCAATCACGCCAAGGCGTGATTGATTTTAATTTCGGGAGGGATACATGTGAGTAAAATTACAGAGGAAGTCGAGCAGTTTGCGAGACCGATTGTTGAAGAATTGGGGCTTGAACTGGTAGACGTCGAGTTCATAAAAGAAGGCCGGGACTGGTTCTTGCGTGTTTATATCGACACACCTGAAGGGAGTATCGACATAGACCAATGCGCCGCGGTCAGTGAGAAGCTAAGCGAGGAATTGGACCGAACAGATCCAATTCCACAAAACTACTTCCTTGAAGTGTCTTCTCCCGGAGCGGAAAGACCATTGAAAAAAGATGAGGATTTTGAAAAAGCTGTCGGTCAGTATGTTTTCATCAAAACATACGAGCCGATTGACGGGCTGAAAGAATTCGAAGGATACCTGCTCGGATACGGTCCTGACTTCGCGAAAGTAGAAATACGCATCAAGACGCGAAAAGTACTAGTAGAAATTGATAAAACCAAAATTGCCCTCGCCCGGCTGGCCATTGACTTTTAACACCAAAAGCGGAAAGCGGCTGTTCAGAGGCGGCAGGCATAAGACAAAGCTGCGACGCGGCGTTCTTTGCCGCACAGCAGGTCATGAAGATAATTGAATGTGGGAGTGATGAACATGAGTAGTGATCTACTCGAAGCACTGACAGCTCTTGAACAACAAAAAGGTATTTCAAGAGATGTATTAGTGGATGCGATTGAAGCGGCCCTAGTGACTGCCTATAAGAGAAACTTTAACCAGGCACAAAACGTCCGTGTGGATTTAAACTTGGATAAAGGTACAATGAAGGTTTATTCGCGAAAAGATGTTGTAGAAGAAGTGGAAGATGAGCGTCTGCAGATTTCATTGGAAGATGCAGAAGTCATCAATCCCGTATATGAACTTGGCGACATTGTCGAAGAAGAAGTCACACCGCGTGATTTTGGACGGATTGCCGCACAGACAGCGAAGCAGGTTGTTACACAGCGTGTGCGTGAAGCGGAACGCGGCTTGATTTATGAAGAATATATTGACCGTGAAGAAGATATTGTCAACGGTATTGTTGAGCGGATGGATCCGAAAAACCTGTTTGTCGGTTTAGGTAAAGTAGAGGCTGTGCTGCCTTCAAGTGAACAGATTCAGACAGAGTCGTACGCGCCCCATGACCGAATTAAAGTATATATTACAAAAGTGGAAAGAACGGCAAGAGGCCCTCAAGTATTTGTTTCCCGAACACATCCCGGATTACTGCGCCGTTTATTTGAACTGGAAGTCCCGGAGATTTATGATGGTACAGTAGAGATCAAATCCATTGCGCGTGAAGCTGGAGACCGCTCGAAAATTTCCGTTTTTACAACAAATGACGAAGTGGATCCGGTCGGTTCCTGTGTAGGAACAAGAGGTGCACGGGTACAGTCGATCTCCAATGAACTGAACGGTGAGAAGGTCGATATCGTCGAATGGTCGGAAGATCCGGTTATATTTGTAGCGAATGCCCTGAGCCCGTCAAAAGTGATGGACGTTCAAGTGAACGAGGAAGACCGTTCCACTACCGTGGTGGTTCCGGATTATCAGCTATCTCTGGCAATTGGAAAAAGAGGTCAGAACGCCAGACTGGCTGCTAAATTGACAGGCTGGAAAATCGATATCAAAAGTGAAACAGATGCTCGAGAAATGGGAATCTATCCCCGCGCTGCAGAAGAATTGGATACTGTAGAGTCCGAATCAGACGAATTCCTAGAAGCATATGAGTATGAAGATGAAGTGCCGGCTGAACAAACAGAAGACTTTGATTTGTACGCAGATACAGACGAAGAAGATTGATTGGAAAGGATTGCATGCCCATGTCGAACAATCGGAAAATCCCTTTGCGCAAATGTGCAGCTACAGGCGAAATGCTGCCTAAAAAAGAAATGATCCGGATTGTCCGTACGAAAGAAGGAGAAGTATCAGTGGATCTGACAGGGAAAAAGTCAGGACGCGGAACATACGTCTCCAAGTCGGAGGACGCCGTAGAAAAAGCACGGAAACAGCACTCGATTGAACATCAGCTGGGTGCAAAGGTTCCTGAGCAGGTATATGATGATCTGCTTCACGCGATTCGCCGAGAGGCAATCAAATGACAGATGCTAAGCAAATTTATCAACTGCTCGGAATGGCGGCGCGTGCACGGAAAATTGTGACGGGTGAGGATCTGGTTGTTCGGGAAGTACGTGCGGGCAATGCGGCACTTGTCATCCTTTCAGAAGATGCATCAGCAAATACGAAAAAAAAACTAACTGATAAATGTAACACTTACAACGTTGAGAAGCATGATTTCGGGAGTCGTGAAGACCTTGGGCATGCGATAGGAAAAGAAGCGCGGGTAGTATTGGCGCTTACGGATACAGGTTTTGCCAAAAAGTTATCCGAGCTCCTCAACGATTATAACCGGGGGTGGGCTAATGACGAAAATACGAGTACATGAATATGCCAAAAAGGTAAATAAATCGAGTAAAGACATTATTAATGAATTAGGGAATATGAAAGTGGAAGTCAGCAATCATATGTCAGTAATTGATCCGGACACTGTGACGAAGCTGGATAAAAAGTTTACTGCTCCGCAGAAAACGCAAAATGCCGGTCCGTCGAATAAGCCAAACAATAATCAAAAGACAGACCGTCCGGCAGCAAACCGCCAAGGCGGAAATAATGCAGGAAAGCCTCAGCAGTCCAACTCAGGACAGTCCACAGCAAAAGGAAGCAGCAACAACCGTTCACAGCAAACTGGAAACCGCACAAACCAAGGCGGCAATACAGGAGCTAAGCGTCCGGCTGGGGCAGCAACCGGCAACAGAACACAAGGACAACAAACTGGTGCGAATCAGCAAACGCGACAGGGCCAAGGCCAAGGAAGTAACCAACAATCAAGACCGGCCCAGACGACAGGCAGCAATCAGCAATCAAGACCTGCTCAAACAGCAGGCAGCAATCAGCAGCCAAGACAAAATCAGGGCGGTAATACAGCACGTCCTGGCGGTGGAGGACGTCCAGGCGGCGGCCGTGGCGGAAGACCGCCGGCACGCGGCATTAACCAAGGGCGTCGCAGATACCGTCCGGCAGTACCGGCACAGAAGATTGAAAAGCCGCTGCCGGAAAAAATCACATTCTATGAATCATTATCAGTCGGCGAACTGGCACAGAAACTGGGCAAAGAGCCTTCTGAAATCATCAAAAAGCTGTTCATGCTTGGTGTAATGGCAACCATTAACCAAGAACTTGATAAAGATGCAATTGAATTAATCTGTGCTGAATACGGTGTAGATGTGGAAGAAGAGATTCGAATTGACGTTACGGATTTGGAAATCTACTTTGAAGATCCTGAGGAAGAAGAAGAACAGCCAGGCGCTTTAGAAGAAAGACCACCGGTTGTTACAATCATGGGTCACGTAGACCACGGTAAAACGACACTTCTTGACTCTATCCGCGATACAAAAGTAACGCAAGGTGAGGCAGGCGGGATCACACAGCATATCGGTGCGTATCAAATTAAACAAGGTGATAAGAAAATTACTTTCTTAGATACACCGGGACACGAAGCTTTCACGACAATGAGAGCACGCGGAGCGAAAATCACGGATTTAACAATTTTAGTGGTCGCAGCTGATGACGGTGTAATGCCGCAGACTGTCGAAGCGATCAATCACGCGAAAGCAGCTGAAGTTCCAATCATTGTAGCTGTAAATAAAATGGATAAGCCAACAGCAAATCCTGACCGCGTTATGCAGGAACTGACGGAACACGGTTTAGTTTCTGAAGACTGGGGCGGCGATACAATTTTCGTTCCGATTTCAGCGCTTAAAGGTGAAGGCATTGATCAGTTAATCGAAATGGTTCTATTAGTAGCAGAAGTAGGCGAATTAACTGCAGATCCTTCTATTAGAGCTAGAGGGACAGTTATTGAAGCACAGCTTGATAAAGGAAAAGGATCCGTTGCTACACTTCTTGTCCAGAACGGAACACTGCACGTTGGAGATCCGATCGTAGTAGGTAATACTTACGGACGTGTTCGTGCGATGGTCAGTGACTTAGGCCGCCGTGTGAAAGAAGCTGCTCCTTCAACTCCTGTTGAAATCACAGGATTGAGCGATGTGCCGCAGGCTGGCGATCGTTTCGTCGTATTTAAAGATGAAAAGACAGCACGTCAGATCGGTGAGACCCGTGCAGGAGAAGCATTGCAGGAACAGCGCGTGGAGAAAACACGTGTTACACTCGACAATCTGTTTGATCAAATGAAGCAAGGTGAAATGAAAGAGCTTAATTTGATTGTAAAAGCAGATGTGCAGGGTGCTGTTGAAGCAATGGCTGCCTCACTTATGAAAATTGAAGTAGAAGGCGTCAACGTGAAAATCATCCATACGGGTGCAGGTGCAATCAATGAATCAGATATTTCATTGGCGGCAGCTTCAAATGCCATCGTAATCGGCTTTAACGTACGACCTGATACAAATGCGAAGCGTTCAGCAGAAGCGGAAGGCGTAGATATCCGACTTCACCGTGTTATATATAAAGTAATCGAAGAAATCGAATCTGCGATGAAGGGATTATTAGATCCTGAGTTTGAGGAGAAAGTAATCGGACAGGCCGAAGTTCGTGAGACATTTAAAGTAACGAAGATCGGTACAATCGCAGGTAGTTATGTGATTGACGGTAAAATCACACGTGATTCAAGTGTTCGTATCCTGCGTGATAACATCGTAATCTTTGAAGGAGAGCTTGATACATTGAAGCGTTTCAAAGATGATGTGAAAGAAGTAGCGAAGGGTTATGAGTGCGGAATTACCATCGTAAAATTCCATGATATTAAAGAAGGAGATATCATTGAAGCTTACGTAATGGAGGAAATTAAGCGAGTATGATTGTCTACGCGGAATGTTCCTTTTTCATACCGGGGGCTGCTTCTCTGAAAGAGAAACGGGCCGTTTTAAACCGGATGAGAGATCGAGTGAAAAATTCTTATAATGTTTCTGTCGCGGAAATTGATCATCAGGATCTTTGGCAGCGTACTACTTTTGCTTTAGTTGCGGTAGCTTCGGCTAAGGAAGCTGCAGAACGTGAAGTCAGAAGAGCGATCCGTTTATTTGAATCGAATCCAGATTGGGAAATGACTGCGTGTACAGTCGATTATTTATAATCGAAATACTTTCAAAGATGATGAAATTGAGGTGAACTGCCATGTCAGTGCGTGCAAATCGAATAGCCGAGCAAATGAAGAAAGAACTGGGCGATATTATCGGTCAGAAGCTGAAAGATCCGCGTATCGGATTTGTAACGGTTACAGGAGTAGACGTAACAGGTGACCTGCAGCAAGCAAAAATTTTCATTTCTGTTCTTGGTACCGATAAAGAACGAGAGGATACGTTAGTCGGTCTCTCAAAAGCGAAAGGATTTATTCGCACAGAGATCGGTCAGCGCATTCGCTTGCGTAAAACGCCGGAAATTGAATTTGAAATGGATGAATCGGTTGCCTATGGTAATCGAATCGAGAGCTTGATCCGTCAAGTGAATGTTGAAGAAGAAGAGCAGTAAACAATGAGGAGGAAGTTCATTATCGCTTAGGCATAATGACTTCCTCCCTTCTTACATAGAACAATAAATAATATAGTATCCATAGGAAAGAAGGTATAGTATGAACGGCATTCTTCCATTATGGAAAGAAAAAGGCATGACATCGCATGATTGTGTATTTAAGCTTCGCAAAATTTTACACACTAAAAAAGTAGGCCATACAGGCACGCTTGATCCTGAAGTAGAAGGTGTCCTGCCTATTTGTATCGGCCGTGCAACAAAAGTGGCGTCTTATATTACAGATGCCGGTAAAGAGTATATCGCTAAAGTTTCCATAGGCAGGTCAACAGAAACGGAAGATGCGCAGGGAGCAACTGTGAGCCGCGATGATTCTGATAAAGTAATTTCCAGAGAACAGCTACTGGAAGTGCTTCAGCAGCTGACAGGTGAAATTACACAAATACCCCCTATGTACTCGGCGGTGAAAGTGAATGGGAGACGGCTGTATGAATACGCAAGAAAAGGGATAGAAGTGGAAAGGCCGGCAAGACAAGTTCATATTGAAGAAATTGAACTGCTGGATGAAGCATCTGTTTTCTCCGGAAAAGACGTGTCTTTTTCTATACGAGTCCGCTGTGGAAAAGGGACTTATATACGAACGCTCGCTGTTCAGATTGGCGAGTTGTTCGGATATCCGGCACATATGGAATCTTTGGTTCGAACTGTTTCAGGGAACTTTACGCAAAATGACTGCAAGACGCTTGCAGAAGTCGCGCAGCTGATGGAAGAGGGACAAGTCGATTCAATCCTGCGTCCTGTAGAAGATGTCTTAAGAGAATTTCCGCGATTGGAAATTGATCCTGATTTATTGGAAAGTATTCGAAACGGACAGGTGCTTCCAGCCGTTCAGTTATTGCAGGAACACGTTTCGGTTATTTTGACGTATAATGGACAAGTATTGGCGATTTATAAAAATCATCCAACGAAAATCGGGCTGATGAAACCTGAAAAGATGTTACTGTCCAACGAGTAAGGAGAGATAGAAATGAAAGTCTATAGATTACGATATCCTGATCAGCTGCAAATTGAACCGGGACATGAATATTCATTGGCAATCGGCTTTTTTGACGGCGTACATAAAGGGCATCAAAAAGTCATTACGACAGCCGCAAGAATGGCAGAGCAGTTAGAAATAGAAACCGCTGTCATGACATTCGATCCGCATCCATCCCAGTTGTTTTCAGGAAAAAATGTAGGATATATAACTCCGCTGCCTGAAAAAATCAGACTGCTTGAAGAGTTGAAAGTGGATGCTTTGTTCATTGTCAGCTTTGATTGGGACTTGGCAAGTCTGTCACCTCAACAATTTATCGATACCTTTATCAAAGGGTTAGGTGTAAAGCATGTGACAGCGGGCTTTGACTTTACATTCGGCATGAAAGGCTCGGGTACGATGAGCGATATGCAGGAACTTTCTGACGGAATGTATGGCACGACGGTAATCGAGAAAGTGACATTTGACGAAGAAGAAAAGGTCTCTTCCACCAAAGTGCGCCAGCTGCTTGCAGACGGCAACGCAGAGGAAGCTGCCGGTCTTTTGGGTCGTCCATTCAGGACTTTCGGAGAAGTGATCCATGGAGAAAAGCGAGGGCGTCAATTAGGATTTCCAACAGCAAATATTCATACACAGGAAGAAGTGATCGTGCCTGCAAACGGCGTGTATGCGGTGCGCTGTCTGATTGACGGGGACTGGCATGCAGGTGTTTGCAATATGGGCGTGAAACCGACTTTCCATGATCCGCAGCATCGACTGCCCACAGCTGAAGTCCACCTTCTGGACGCTAATATGGATCTTTACGGGAAGCATGTGGCGATTGACTGGCTTTACCGCATAAGATCTGAGCGGAAATTTGATTCACTCGATGCGCTGAAAGAACAGATTGGCAAGGATAAACAAACTGCAATAGACTTATTAAACGGTTAGAGTTGGTTGTTGCAACTGACAGAATGCCGTGATATGATAAAGTAGTGTTAATGACACGAACCGCTTCTTGGCAACACGAGTCACCAACGTTTGCTCGGGAGATGGGGATACTTTTATTTAGGAGGTGAAAAGGATGGCTATTACACAAGAGCGAAAAGCTGAATTGATCAACGAATTCAAGACTCATGAAAATGATACTGGATCTGCTGATGTTCAGATTGCTATCCTTACTGAAGAGATCAATAACCTGAACGGCCACTTGCGTACGCACAAGAAAGACCACCACTCACGTCGCGGTCTGTACAAAATGGTTGGTACACGTCGTCGTCTTTTAAGATATTTGCGTGAAACTAACGTTCAACGTTACCGTGATCTTATTGCAAAACTTGGCTTACGCCGTTAATAAGACTAAAAAGCGGGCATTGCCCGCTTTTTTCTATGGAATGAAGAATATTTTTAGCATAAATGTATCAGGTTTGATACACTACTACTAATTACATACAACTATTATGCAACAAGTTCCACAATAGAGAGGAGTTCTACCATGTCAGAACAAAAAAAAGTTTACACACTTGAATGGGCAGGCCGTCCGCTGACGATTGAAGCAGGACAGCTTGCAAAACAGGCAAACGGCGCAGTTCTTGTGCGTTATGGCGATACGACCGTTTTATCCACAGTTACCGCTTCGAAGAAACCAAAACCTCTGGACTTTTTCCCGCTTACCGTTAACTATGAAGAACGTTTATATGCAGTCGGTAAAATCCCCGGCGGCTTTATTAAGCGCGAAGGACGTCCGTCTGAACACGCAGTATTGACGAGCCGTCTGATCGACCGTCCGATCCGTCCTTTATTTCCCGACGGCTTCCGTAATGATGTACAAGTTATTTCACTTGTGATGTCTGTAGATCAGGACTGTCCTTCTGAGATTGCTGCTATGATTGGTTCTTCTTTGGCGCTGTCTATTTCGGATATCCCGTTTGACGGACCGATTTCCGGCGTGCAGGTAGGGCGCATTGACGGTAATTTTATCGTCAACCCGACACCAGAACAGCTCGAAACGTCTGAAATCGACTTAGTAGTAGCCGGAACAAAAGATGCGATTAACATGGTGGAAGCAGGAGCGAAAGAAGTTTCTGAAGATATCATGCTGGAAGCCATCATGTTCGGTCACGATGAGATCAAAAAGCTGATCGCTTTCCAAGAGCAGATTATTCAGGAAATCGGTAAAGAAAAGTTTGAAATCGAGTTGTTCGAATTAGATGCAGACATCAGCAAAGAAGTAAAAGACCTCTGCGAAAATGATTTGATGGCAGCTATTCAGACGGAAGAAAAACATGCCCGTGAAGAAGCAATCAATGAAGTGAAGGCATCTGTTCTTGAACGTTACACGGAGCAGGAAGCTGACGATGCTACGATGAAGCAAGTGAAAGCTGTGCTTGAGCAGATGGTGAAAGATGAAGTCCGCCGCCTGATCACAGTTGATAAAGTCCGTCCGGATGGCCGTGCATTGGATGAAATTCGTCCGCTGGCTTCTGAAACAGGTCTCTTAAACCGTGTGCACGGCTCATCTTTATTTACACGCGGTCAAACACAAGTATTGAGTGTTTGTACTTTAGGGGCGCTTGGAGAAGTGCAGATCATTGATGGAATCGGTCTGGATGAGTCAAAGCGTTTCATGCATCATTATAATTTCCCGAACTTCAGTGTCGGTGAAACAGGACCGATCCGCGGACCCGGCCGTCGTGAAATCGGTCACGGAGCACTTGGAGAGCGTGCATTGCTTCCAGTTCTTCCGAATGAAGTGGAATTCCCTTACACCATGCGTCTCGTTGCAGAAGTACTGGAATCAAACGGTTCTTCTTCACAAGCATCAATCTGTGCGTCTACAATGGCCATGATGGATGCAGGTGTTCCGATTAAGTCACCGGTTGCAGGCATTGCAATGGGCTTGATCAAAAAGGATGAAGATTACTCCATCTTGACTGATATTCAAGGCATGGAAGACCATTTGGGCGATATGGACTTTAAAGTGGCAGGTACTGATAAAGGCATCACTGCTCTTCAAATGGATATCAAAATTGATGGGTTATCCCGTCAGATCCTTGAAGAATCATTGGCACAGGCAAAAATAGGCCGTATCAAGATTCTTGAACATATGATGACAACCATATCTTCGACTCGTGAAGAGTTGTCTGAATACGCACCGAAGATCGTGGTTATCCACATTAATCCGGACAAGATCCGCGACGTAATCGGACCTGGCGGCAAAGTCATCAATAAGATCATTGAGGAAACTCAAGTGAAGATTGATACCGAGCAGGACGGTACAATTTACATTTCATCACCGAACTCTGAAATGAATGCGAAAGCTAAGAGTATGATTGAAAATATCGTGCGTGAAGCAAAAGCGGGCGAATATTACTTAGCTAAAGTAAAACGTATTGAGAAATTCGGAGCATTCTTAGAAATCTTCCCTGGCAAAGACGGCTTATTGCATATTTCCGAAATCAAGGAAGGCCGTACGAAAGAAGTGGAAGACGAACTGAAGCTTGGAGATGAGCTGTTCGTCAAAGTAATTGAAATTGACAGACAGGGCCGCGTAAACCTTTCACGGAAAGTTGTGCTTGAAGAAGAAAAAGCTAAAGAAAATAAAGAGTAAGACAGAAGCGAACAAGCCTCTTCCTGCACAAGTTGCGGCGAAGGAGGCTTTTTGTACTTTTAAGGAGTGAAGTCAATGATTCAAACACATATATGCCAGAATGGCGTACGGATAGTCCATGAGAAAATGCCCCATGTGAAATCAGTTGCAGTCGGCCTGTGGGTTCATGCAGGATCTGCTGATGAAACAGCGGAACAGGAAGGAATTGCTCATTTCATTGAGCATATGTTATTTAAAGGGACAGCCACCAGAACTGCGCGGATGATTGCGGAACAGTTTGACCAGATCGGCGGAGACCTCAATGCGTTTACGTCTAAGGAAATGACTTGCTACTACACGACGGTACTCAGCCATCATGCATCGTACGCACTGACTATCTTATCGGATATGTTCTTTCATTCGCAGTTTGATGAGAAAGAGATGGAAAAAGAGAAATCCGTTATATTAGACGAAATTTCCTCTGTAGAAGATATGCCTGATGAAGATGTGGATGAAAGATTATGGGCAGCCATGTTTCCTGATGACCCGATCGGTAAGCCGGTAGGCGGCCGCAGCGAGACAATCAAGCGCTTTACAAAAGAGATGGCGGCTGAGTTCATGGAGCAGCATTACGGGCCTGAAAACCTTGTTATATCCATCGCAGGCAGCTATGATGAACGGCTTATCAAATTAATTGAAGCCCATTTCGGCTCATATCAGCGCAAAACCGCATGGCTGTCAGAAAAAAAGCAGCTTCCTGACTTTGCTGCTAAACAGTCGATCAAAGCAAAAGATATTGAACAGGCCCACGTATGCTTCGGCTATCCGTCACTTCCCGCAACACATGACAAAATTTTTGAACTTAGTTTATTCGACAGTATTCTTGGCGGTACGA
Organism: Sporosarcina sp. NCCP-2331; assembly: GCF_023707945.1. Taxonomy (NCBI): domain Bacteria; kingdom Bacillati; phylum Bacillota; class Bacilli; order Caryophanales; family Caryophanaceae; genus Sporosarcina; species Sporosarcina sp. NCCP-2331. The sequence goes on along the minus strand of NZ_BRCD01000002.1, from coordinate 56,253 downwards.
TGTCTTCCAGGCTGTTTCAGGAAGTCCGGGAAAACCGCGGTTTAGCCTATTCTGTGCACACGTATTATTCGGCATACGAAACAGCAGGAGGATTCGTTATTTATTGCGGCACGTCTCCTGAAAATTTTAAAGAGACATATCAGACCATTGAGAATGTTATTGCTGAATTATTGCACGACGGACTAACGGATAAAGAGCTGCATAATGCAAAAGAACAATTAAAAGGCAGCTTTGTATTGGGATTGGAAAGTTCCGAGTCACGCATGTACCGCAACGGTCGCAATGAACTCGTATTAGGCAAGCATGAGTCGATTGAAGAGGTAGTGGAGCGTATTGAACAGGTAGAGAAGCGCAGTGTCTACCGGCTTGGCCAGCAAGTACTGACGAGTGACCGAGCAGTTTCTCTTCTTGCCCCCGAAATAAATATTCATCAGTATAAAAAATTCCGCAACTAGTCGACTTCTCCCTTTCTCTACATATGATGATAGAAGATATGGAGAGAGGGAGGAACATGATGCTTCTGTCAGAGTTGGCGCAAAAAGAATTGATTCAAGTGGAAGAAGGCATGCGTTATGGCTTTTTAGGCGATACAGATTTGCTGTTCAATCCGAAAACCGGTGATATTATCGGATTTGAAATTAGGAAAAAGCTTGGTAAGCAACTGTTTCGTCAAAAAGACCAGGATATCATTGAATATATCCCGTGGCATGAGATCGTACTCGTAGGGGAAGACAGGATCTTATTCGGCAAAACACATGAATTGGACCGCAAGGATGTGTCGGACGATGAGTAAATGGCTGGTGGTCGGAACAGATCAGCGACTTAACATATTGAATGATGTATTAGAGGAAAAGGGACACGAAAGCTGCTATCTCGCCCAGGATTCTTTTGATGATAAATTGAAGCTCATCTTAGAGGAATGGCAGCCAAATCGCATCGTACTGCCGCTGCTGGCTATGAAGCAGCCGATCCCTGCTGAATTGATTGGGAAAGATGCCGTCTTGTATACCGGTCAGACTGCGCCGGGTTGGCTGGCTGAGCTGAATCAGTCCGGTATCAACTATCAGAGTTATTTGGAAAATGAATATTTTATATGGAAGAATGCACAATTGACTGCTGAAGCATTTGTGCAAGTTTTCTATGAACAGACAAAACGGCAAATTGCAGGCAAACATTTTTATATAGCGGGCTTCGGCCGTGTCGGAAAGGCAGTCGCTCATGTACTGCACAGCCTGCAGGCATCTGTCACCGTTGCTGCCCGTGCAGAAGAACAGCTGGCGGAAGCCGGTTTATTAGGCTATACGCCAGTAAGGTTAACACCGACTGTACATTTCCCAGACGGTTACTTAGTCAACACGATTCCTTCACAGTGGCTTGAAGCAGCCAGCTGCCTGCATATATTTGACGTGGCTTCGGCGCCCGGCTGCCTAAAGCCCGGCCAGACTTCTGAATACTATACGATACACCTCAAATTGCCCGGGATACATTTCCCTGCAGACGCGGCAGCAGTTCTGGCTGACGCGATTTTGAGAATGGATACAGAAGAAAGGGGAGCTACATGCTTGAAGGAAAACGAATCGGATTAGGGATTACGGCTTCGCACTGCACATATGACCAGCTGCTGCCGATGATTGCTTCATTACAAAATGAAGGTGCTTCAGTCGTGCCGATTATTACTCATTCTGTACTCCATGCCGCCACGCGATTTGGCACAGGAGAAGAATGGATTAAACGAATTGAAGAAGCGACGGGAGAAAAAGTTATATCGAGTATTGTGGAGGCGGAGCCGTTCGGGCCGACCAATCCATTGGACTGTATGATAATTTCGCCGCTGACAGGCAATTCGATGAGCCGCCTGGCAAATGCGGCGACAGATTCACCTGTATTGATGGCTGCCAAAGCAACACTTCGAAACGGTAAACCAGTGGTGCTCGGTGTTTCGACAAATGATGCACTGGGGCTGAACGGCATGAATCTCATGAAACTGCTGAATATGAAACATGTATTTTTTATACCGTTTGGGCAGGATGACTGCATAAAAAAACCAAACTCATTAATAGCAGATTTTACTTTATTACCGGCCACTGCGGCATCCGCCATACTAGGCAAGCAGCTGCAGCCATTATTGATCTCTCATAAAGATGCATAAAAATAGATTTTTTAAATTCCGCAAAATATGTTATAATTCGTACAATAACAATTAACGAGACGCGGTCTTTTCTAGTGGACCCGAATATTACTTGTTAATCATTGAAAGGGAGATTTAAATGAAGAATGTACATGTTGCCATTGTCGGAGCTACGGGAGCAGTAGGAACAAAAATACTTGAGAAATTGACAGAGCGGAAATTTCCTGCCGATTCGATTAAGTTACTTGCATCCAAACGTTCTGCAGGCAAAGAAATCAAAGCTGGAGGAAAAACTTACACAGTACACGAAACAACACCCGAAGCTTTTGAAGGAATTGACATTGCATTCTTTAGTGCAGGCGGCAGTATTTCAGAGAAATTTGCACATGAAGCAGTGAAAAGAGGCGCGGTAGTAATTGATAACACAAGTGCTTTCCGTATGGATCCGAACACTCCGCTTGTTGTGCCCGAAGTGAATCCGCAGGAATTAGCCAATCACTCAGGAATTATTGCCAATCCAAACTGCTCCACAATTCAGATGGTGGCGGCATTGCAGCCGATCAAAGAAAAGTATGGATTGAACCGTTTAATTGTTTCCACGTATCAGGCGGTTTCCGGTGCAGGAGTGGAAGCAATTGACGAGCTGGCTGAACAAAGCAAGCAGTTTACGGACCGCAGTGAAATTCAGGCGGAAGTATTGCCTTCAGCGTCAGCCCAGCGCCACTATCCAATTGCGTTCAATGCGATCCCGCAAATCGATTCATTTGATGAATCAGGCTTTACATTAGAAGAGCTGAAGATGATCAATGAAACAAAGAAAATATTTAACGATTACGATATGTCAGTAGCAGCTACTTGTGTCAGACTTCCTGTCGTATCAGGGCATTCCGAATCGGTCTACATCGAGATAGACCAGGAAGGCGTCTCAGTAGAGGATCTGAGAGGTTTATTGAAAAATGCTCCGGGTATTGTACTGCAAGATGATCCCGCTGCGCAACTCTATCCAATGCCTCTTTATGCAGAGGATAAAGATGAAGTGTTCGTCGGCAGAATCCGTAAAGATTTAAACGTGCCAACAGGCTTCCATATGTGGATCGTCTCGGATAACCTGCTGAAAGGCGCTGCATTAAACTCGGTGCAGATCGCTGAAGAACTGATTAACTGATTGAAGAACGATTTCTAGGCAAAGTATCAATAGAAAAGAGTTGATCAATGTGGAACTGGGTAATATAGGAACGGCAATGGTCACCCCTTTTTCTCCGGAGGGTACAATCGATTTCAAAAAAACAGCAGATCTGCTGGAACATTTAATCGCAAATGGAACAGATTCTGTTATTGTCAGCGGAACAACAGGTGAATCTCCAACTGTTACAGAAGCAGAAAAAAAGGAATTGCTCGATTTTGTGGTAAAGACAGTGAATAAGCGAATTCCTGTCATTGCCGGAACAGGTACAAACGGTACGGCGGAATCAATCGATTTGACTAGGGCTGCTGAATCAGCGGGAGCTGACGGCATCATGCTCGTCACTCCCTACTATAACCGGCCGGATCAGCAAGGGATGTACGCGCACTTTGCTGCTATCGCAAATGAAACGAAGCTTCCTGTGCTGCTCTACAACATTCCAAGCAGATCCGTTGTCAATCTTCTGCCTGAAACCATTATCGAGCTCTCGAAGATTGATAATATTAAAGCAGTGAAAGAGGCCAGCGGAAGTTTGGAGCAAATGGCCGCCATCATTGAAAATACGGCGGATGACTTTCAAGTGTACAGCGGAGATGACAGCCTGACGCTACCGCTGCTGGCAGTTGGCGGAAGAGGAATTATCTCCGTTTCTGCCCACGTTGTCGGAAATGAAATGCAGCAAATGATTCAAGCCTTCCAAAAAGGCCGGATGAAAGAAGCCGCAAAGATTCATCGTGCGCTTTTGCCAGTATTCAGCGCGTTGTTCTCTGCTCCGAATCCCGTGCCGGTGAAATACGCACTGAAAAAAGCCGGTATATCAGTCGGCGGTGTACGATTGCCGCTTGTGGAATTGGAGCCGGAACAGACGGCTCTCATCGATTTGGCATTAGAAAACTTCAAAAAAAACCAACTTATTCTCTAATAAAGTGAAGCCGGACAAAGAATCCGGCTTTTTTTGTTTGTACTGTGAGCCCACTATCTCGTATAATGGATTCTAGTCGTTGTGAACGGGAAAAGATAATAGGAGGAAACAATGTGACCAAAATTCAAAATGAAATAATTAGAGTGATCCCTTTAGGCGGGGTAGGAGAAATCGGGAAGTCCATGTACGTCGTAGAAATCGATGACGAACTGTTTATCATGGACTCCGGTTTAATGTTTCCGGAAACCGAAATGCTGGGGATCGATATCGTCATACCGGATATGACGTATCTGGAAGAAAATAAAGACCGGATCAAAGGAATCTTCTTAACGCACGGTCATGAAGACGCGATCGGTTCAATTGCTTATCTGCTGCAGAAAGTACAAGCACCGGTGTACGGAACAAAACTGACATTGGCGCTTGCCAAAGAACACCTGAAAAAAATGCCGGCTCCTTCAAACGTACGTTTCTTTGAAGTGACGAATAAAAGCCGCATGAACTTTAAACGCACGCATGTGACGTTCTTTTACACAACACACAGCATCCCGGACTCTCTTGGGATTGTCTTCCATACAAGTGAAGGGGCGATTGTCAATACAGGCGAGTTTAAGTTTGATCAGGCGGCAAAAGGAAAATACCGTCCGGATATCGCGAAAATGGCGACACTTGGAGAAGAAGGCGTCTTCATTTTGATGTCTGATTCTACAGAAGCGGAACGCCCGGGCTATACAACATCTGAGTCCGTAATCGTAAAACGCCTGTCGAAAACATTCCATGAAGCGCAAGGGCGCATTCTAGTGGCGCTGTATGCATCGAACTTTATCCGTATTCAGCAAGTGCTAGATCAGGCAGCTGAGAAAAAGAAGAAAGTAATTGTGATTGGGAAAAGTCTGGAGAGCTATTTTGAAGTCGGCTTGCGTTTAGGTTATCTGCAAGTAGAAGAGGATATCGTGATTCCAGTGAAAGATATGGATAAATACGACGATCAGGATATTGTCATCATCGTAACAGGCAACCAGGGCGAACCGCTTGAAGCACTTGAAAAAATCGTGCGCAAGCATCATAAAGAAATTAATATTAAACAAACAGATACTGTGCTTATCACGTTCACACCATCACCTGTCATGGAAATTTCTATGTTCCAGATGATGAATGAGCTGGCGAAAGCAGGAGCAAAAGTGCTGACTTCTACACGGAATGTCCACGTTTCAGGTCACGGTTCACAGGAAGATCTGAAAATGATGCTGAACTTGATGCGTCCAAAATACTTTATTCCGATTCAAGGGGAATACCGTATGCTGATCGCGCACTCCAAACTGGCGCAGGAAGTCGGATTATCCAAGAACCAGATCTTCATTGCGGACAAAGGTGATATCGTAGAATTTAAAAACGATAAGCTCCGCATGAGCGGCAGAGTACAGGCCGGCAATGTCCTGATTGACGGAATCGGCGTCGGTGATGTAGGGAATATCGTATTGCGTGACCGTAAGCTGTTGTCTCAAGACGGAATCTTCACGGTTGTTGTGACGCTTAACAGAAAACAGAAACGTATTGCAGCCGGACCTGAAGTCGTATCTAGAGGATTTGTGTATGTTCGTGATTCTGAAGAGCTTTTTGAAGAGGCAACTAAGCTGATCCGTAAAATCGTTGAGAAATATGTGAATAAAGAAACCTTTGAATGGACAAACATTAAACAAGAGATCCGTGAAACGTTAAGTTCTTATTTATATCAGCAAACGAAAAGACGTCCGATGATCATTCCGATCATTATGGAATACTGATTAATTACCAAATGAAACAACTACAGGATTTCCATGCCGAATAGGCTGGAAATCTTTTTTTCAGAAAGGGGGAAAACAGATGGCGAAAAAGAAAGCAAAGAAAAAAACGCCGGCCAAAAAAAGACCACAGCAGAAAAAACAAGGTCAGATCCAGCCGCTCTGGTTTGAAATTCTGGGTGTTGTCTTAATTGGACTGTCGATCATCCTGATATTTGAATACGGTGTGATCGGCAGGGGTTTAGCTGCATTCTCCCGCTTTTTATTAGGCAACTGGCATGCTGCATTACCGTTCCTGATCATTGTGCAGGCTTTGGTGTTTATGATCAAGCGGCAAATGGGCGGTTATAAGCATCGCATCGTGCTCGGCTGCTTGTTTATCTTAAGCAGTATGCTGCTGTTCAGCCATATCCATTTATTCCAGACACTTTACGAGAGTAAAGTACTGATGTCTAACTCTGCACTGAAAGAGACGTGGAAAGTGCTTGTGACGGGCGGCGGAATTTTTAATCAGGACGGAACGCTTGGAGGGGGCATGATAGGCGCCGTACTCTTTGCCATGTTCCATTCATTAGTGGATTCAGCCGGTGCCACTGTCGCAGGTGTGCTGCTGCTGCTGATTGGTATCATTTTATTGACGGGCAAAGCACTAATACCTTATGTAGCGGAACAAGCGCCTTTATTTATAGAACGAGTGAAAAAGAAATGGGCGGCAAGAGAGAAGAAGCCAGTGAAATCTCCAGAAGAAAATAGAAAAGAACTGTCGCGCAGCAATCGAAAAAAACAGCAGAAAAAAATTGCAGAACCGGTTATTGAAGAAATAGCAGAGGACATGGAGCCTGCATCAGAGCCGATCATTTCGAGCTTTACGTCCAAAATTGAACCTGTGGCTGAACCGGAGAAAGCAACAGAACCGTCTGAGCAAGAGGTTCAGGAAACACCCGCTGAAGGGGCACCGGAGTATCCGGTTATGGGAGGGGAACAGGAAAACGAATCTTATATACTTCCTTCTACGAGCCTGCTTGAACCGCCTGTTGCGAGCGATCAGTCAGGAGAATATGATTTAATTCAGACGAACGCCAAGAAACTTGAGAAAACGTTTTTGAGCTTTGGCGTAAAAGCGCGTGTGACACAAGTCCATTTAGGGCCGGCAGTGACAAAATATGAAATCTTGCCGGATGCAGGTGTTAAAGTGAGCAGAATTGTCAGTTTAACAGATGATATCGCGCTGGCACTTGCAGCTAACGGAATCCGCATCGAAGCACCGATCCCGGGTAAATCAGCTGTCGGTATTGAAGTGCCGAATAATGCGGTTGCGATGGTCAGTCTGCGGGAAATTCTCGAATCAAAAGAAAATAACCGTGCGCACTCTAAGCTGCTTGTCGGTCTCGGACGGGACGTTACCGGACAGGCTATGATGACAGAGCTCAATAAAATGCCGCATGTTCTGATTGCCGGTGCAACGGGAAGCGGAAAAAGTGTCTGTGTCAACGGAATCATTATGAGTATTATCATGCGGGCGAAACCGCATGAAGTAAAAATGATGATGATTGATCCGAAAATGGTGGAGCTCAATGTTTTTAATGGTATCCCGCATTTATTGGCTCCCGTTGTGACAGATCCGAGAAAAGCCGCACAGGCCCTGCAACGCGTCGTTTCCGAAATGGAAAGAAGATATGAATTGTTTTCCCATACAGGAACGCGGAATATTGAAGGCTATAATAATCACATTGAGCAGTGGAATGAAGATCATGATGAAAAACATCCGCGTATGCCTTATATTGTCGTCATTGTCGACGAGCTTGCAGATTTAATGATGGTCGCTTCAAATGAAGTGGAAGATTCGATTACCCGCTTAGCGCAGATGGCGAGAGCAGCAGGCATCCATTTGATCATTGCGACTCAGCGGCCGAGCGTGGATGTCATTACAGGAATTATCAAAGCGAATATCCCTTCGCGTATTGCATTTGCCGTATCGTCTGCAATCGATTCACGAACGATCTTAGATGGCGGCGGAGCTGAGAAACTGCTGGGCAGAGGAGATATGCTGTTTCTTCCTGCAGGCGCTTCAAAGCCAACGAGAATACAAGGAGCTTTTGTTTCGGATGAAGAAGTGGAAGCGGTCGTTAATTTCATTATTGAGCAGCAAAAAGCGCAATATCAGGAAGAAATGATTCCGACTGAAGTGGAAGTACTGCAGCCGCATGAAGAGACTGATGATTTATATGATGAAGCAGTTCAAATGGTTGTGGATATGCAGACTGCTTCTGTTTCGATGATCCAGCGCCGATTCCGGGTGGGGTATGCCAGAGCAGCGCGCATTGTCGATCAGATGGAAGCACACGGCGTGGTCGGACCGCCGGAAGGCAGCAAACCGCGGCAAGTATTAGTAAGTAAATCTGAACTGGATCAATAATTAATAGTTAATAAAATCAACTGAAATGTGCAACTTCAATGGTAACTCCAACTAGATATTTCCTTCTTCTAAAGAAGATGATATAGTAGAATCAATAGTAATCAGATGTCTGACGTCTTGGGAGGTGGCTAAATGTTCGTGAAGAAAGATCCGCGGCATTTATATATTCAGGTCATCGAGCGGTTAAAGCAAGAAATCCAATCGGGGCTGTTTCAGCGTCATGAACGACTTCCGTCTGAGGCGAAACTGTCAGAGATGCTCGGCGTCAGCCGTGCGACACTGCGTGAGGCGCTTCGGGTGCTCGAGGAAGAGAAAGTGATCTTCAGAAAGCATGGGGTCGGTACATTTGTCGCTTCGCAGCCGATGGTGATGTCAGGAATAGAACAGCTCTCCAGTATCACTACAATGATTCGCAATGCGAATATGGAGCCGGGCACCATCGTGCGGGAAATGTCGGTCATTCCCATGACCGGGGAGTACGCAGAACGGTTTCATTCAGCGGATAAAAAACTGGTGCAAATCAAGCGAATCCGTACGGCTGACGGGGAACCGGTTGTATACTGCGCAGATCTTGTACTGCTGGAATGTCTGCCTGAAGGGATTGAGGGGCTGAATGATATGTCATTATTTGATGCAATTGAGAAGTCCGGGGCGATTCAGATCGGACAGGCAGTTGCCGAAATAGAGCCGGTCAGCCATCATCCAGAAGCATTTGATGCTTTGTCATGCGATGCTGCTCAGTCTTTGTTACTATTGTCTCAAGAGCATTTCAGCGAAGAAGGAAAAATGGTTTTGTATTCTGAAAACTTTTTCCGTGCAGATAAGTTTAAGTTCCATGTAGTCCGGAAACGGGTATAAGACGTTTTACGTCCTGATTTCATACCAATATAAATAAAGGGGAGGTCTTTTGTAATGAAGAAAAGAAAATTTGGTTTGGCTATGTCTGTCGTTTTAGCTGCAGGTACGATGCTGGCTGCGTGTGGATCTGACAAAGCAGACGAAAAAGAGCCGGCTGATAAACCGGCAACAGGCAATGAAGGCGAAAAAAGTGAATTCTCAATTGCCATGGTAACGGACATTGGAGGAATCGATGATAAATCATTCAACCAATCCGCATGGAAAGGTGTTCAGGAATTTGGGAAAGAGCAAGGATGGGAAAAAGGCGATGGCGGATATGATTATTTGCAGTCTACAGGTGCTGCCGACTATACAACGCACTTAAATAACTTAACTCGTCGAAACTTTAGTTTAATTTATGGTGTCGGTTTCTTGATGGAAGATGCAATTGCTGAAATTGCAGCGCAGAGGACTGAAACAGAATTTACCATTATTGATGGTGTGGTCGATGCTCCAAACGTTGCAAGTGTTCTATTTAAAGAGCAAGAAGGTGGATTCCTTGCTGGTGTGGCGGCTGCTTTGATGACAAAGTCTGATAAGATCGGTTTTATTGGCGGTCAGGATATTCCTGTCATCGAGCGTTTTGAAGCTGGTTTCCTTGAAGGTGTTAAAGCGGTTAAGCCAGAGATCAAAGTAGACGCTAAATATACAGGGGCATTTGATAAAGCGGAACTAGGGAAAGCAGAAGCCGGCCGTATGTATTCTTCAGGCGTAGATGTCATTTTCCACGCAGCAGGCGCTACAGGTAATGGTGTATTCTCTGAAGCGAAAGAGCGTAAACAAGCAGATAAAGATGCTTACGTCTGGGTAATCGGAGTAGATTCTGACCAGTATGAAGAAGGTAAAGTCGGCGATGATAACGTAACATTGACTTCTATGTTGAAACGCGTTGATGTAGCTGTTAATGATATTTCTAAATTAGCTATGGAAGGCAATTTCCCTGGCGGTGAAACAAAAGTATATGGTCTACATGACAATGGGATAGCACTTGCAGATTCACGCGGGGCGATTCCGCAAGACGTGCTTGATCAAATTGATGAATATGGAAAAAAGATTGCAGATGGCGAAATCGAAGTTCCTGAATTTGTAGAAAAGAAGAAGTAATCTTCGAAATAAGATAGAGGCCGGTTTTTATGTCCGGCCTTTATTTGATAAAATTTGTAAACTAAAGGTTCTTTGACGATCGTGCTGGAACTTTTATTTTATTAATTTTAACTGTATACAGCAGAAGCTCCGGTTTCCTCAGCGTCATGTTTGAGATTAATAAGACAGTGATATAGCAATTATAATCAGATAGGTATAAAGACAGTGACAACGCTTACAGCTAAAAGCAGTAGTCATTCTGCTGTCTTCGAAAGAAACTCTATTACGGGCAAGGAAGTGATTGGATTGGATTATGTTATTGAAATGCTGGATGTCTCAAAAAAGTTTGGAACCTTCTATGCAAATGACCATATTACCTTGCAGCTGGAAAAAGGAGAAATTCATGCGCTATTAGGAGAGAATGGTGCCGGGAAGTCTACTTTGATGAACGTATTATTTGGTCTGTACCAGCCGGATGGCGGAGAAATTCGCGTGAGGGGAGAAAAAGTGGCGATCACTGACCCGAACGTAGCTAATGATTTAGGAATCGGAATGGTTCACCAGCACTTTATGCTGGTAGAAAACTTAACAGTTACCGAGAACATTATTTTAGGCAGCGAACCGACAAAGTCCGGTGTTATCAACATCAAAGATTCTGCTAAAAAAATAGCGGAGATTTCTAAGACATACGGACTGGATGTTGATCCTTATGCGAAAATTGAAGATATCTCGGTTGGTATGCAGCAGCGTGTTGAAATCTTAAAAACGCTTTATCGCGGAGCGGATATACTTATTTTTGACGAGCCGACCGCTTCACTGACTCCGCAAGAAATTGAAGAGCTCCTGAACATCATGCGCAAGCTGGTGGCAGAAGGGAAATCTATTATCCTGATTACACACAAATTGCAAGAGATTATGAATGTCTCGGATAAATGTACAGTCATTCGTAAAGGCAAGGGAATCGGTACAGTGATAACAGCTGAAACGAACCCGGAAGAGCTGGCGACACTGATGGTAGGACGTCAGGTTACGTTTAAAACTGAAAAAGGTCCTTCTCATCCAACTGAAGAAATATTGAAAATTGAGGATTTATATGTCAACGATTATCGTGGCGTCGCTAAACTGAAAGGTCTTAATCTTACTGTACGCCGCGGAGAAATTGTTGGCATTGCAGGGATTGACGGAAACGGACAATCTGAATTAATTGAGTCGATTACTGGCTTGGCTAAAGTCAAAAGCGGAAAGATTTTGCTTAACGGAGAAGATATTGCAAATAAAAAGCCGAGAAAAATTACAGAAGCCGGGCTCGGTCACATTCCGCAGGATCGTCATAAGCATGGCCTGATCCTTGATTTTTCAGTGGGTTATAACGCAGCACTTCAATCTTACTATCATGAACCGTTTTCTAAGAATGGCCTTATGAACTATAAGGTCGTGAATGAAGAAGCGGAGAAGTTGATTCAGGAGTATGACGTCAGAACGCAGGGCGTACATGAACCTGCAAGAGCACTTTCCGGGGGGAATCAGCAAAAATTAATTATTGGCCGTGAAGTTACGCGTAATCCGGACTTATTAATTGCAGCATTGCCTACACGCGGACTTGATGTCGGAGCTATTGAGTTCATCCACCGCCGTCTGATCGAACAGCGGGACAGCGGAAAAGCCGTGCTCTTGATCACATTCGAACTGGATGAAGTAATGAATGTTTCAGATCGAATTTCGGTTATTTATGACGGTGCAATCGTAGGAACCGTTATACCGCAGGAAACAACAGAACAGGCGCTTGGCTTAATGATGGCCGGCCATTCAAAAGATACGGCTATGAAAGAACAGGCAGCTGCTGAGAAAGATGGTGATGAACATCATGTCGAATAGAATGATCAATATGCTGGTGCCGGTCATCTCCATCGTTTTAGGTCTCCTTGTAGGTGCACTTGTAATGTGGGTCAGCGGTTATAGCCCGGTAACAGGATATAGTGCGCTGTGGAACGGGATATTTGGGGATTCGTACGCAATCGGTGAAACGATTCGTCAGATCAGCCCATATATCCTGGCTGGTTTAGCAGTTGCTTTCGCATTCCGAACAGGACTTTTCAACATCGGGGTGGAGGGGCAGCTGATTGTGGGCTGGTTCGCTGCCGCTTATGTAGGAATGGCGTTTGAACTTCCTAAAATTATACACTTGCCGCTTGCTTTATTGGCAGCTGCGGCAGCGGGCGCATTCTGGGCGTTTATTCCCGGTATTTTACGTGCGACATTGAAAGTCCACGAAGTTATTGTAACGATTATGATGAACTATATAGCTTTGCACGTAGTCAATGCCTTGATTAAGACACTTTCAGGCGGAGGATTCAAACTGGAGCGTATCCATCAATCAGCATCTCTTCGCTCTGATTTCTTATCCAATCTGACTGACTTCTCCACGCTGCACTACGGAATATTTGTTGCGCTGGCAATGGTAGTCGTCATGTGGTTCATATTAGAAAAAACAAAGACTGGTTTCGAATTAAAATCAGTAGGGTTTAATGATCATGCATCCCGCTATGCAGGGATGAGCGTTAAAAAGAATATCGTACTTGCGATGGTCATCTCAGGTGCATTTGCCGGTCTTGGCGGTGCCATGGAGGCACTTGGAACTTTCGGTAATATATCTTCCATGGGCGGTTTTACAGGTATCGGATTTGACGGAATTGCGGTAGCGCTTCTTGGAGCGAACACGCCGCTTGGTGTTATTTTCGGTGCGACGCTGTTCGGCTCATTGAAATATGGTGCAAACAACATGCCGAATGCGGCGGGTATTCCAGTCGAAATTGTTTCGATTATCATTGCATTGGTTATTTTCTTTGTAGCCTGCGGATATATCATTCGTATCGGTCTAATACGTTTACGTAAGAATAAGGAGGCGAAGTAAGATGTTAGATGTGTTATATTTCATTGTACCTATAACGATTGCTTCTGCTGCGCCTCTAATCTTCACTGCCATAGGCGGTGTGTTCTCTGAACGTTCCGGCGTCATTAACATCGGATTAGAAGGTCTGATGATTATGGGTGCGTTCATTGGAATTCTTTTTAACTTGTTTTTTGCAGATACCTTCGGAGCCTGGACGCCATGGATTTCCTTGATTGTCGCTATGCTTGTATCTGCCCTGTTTGCCAGCCTGCATGCGATTGCTTCCATTTCATTCCGGGCCGATCAGGTGGTCTCTGGTGTCGCAATCAACATGCTGGGTTTAGCAATTGCATTGTTCTCTGTTAAAATGATCTTTGATAAAGGACAAACTGATTTCATTCAGCAGAAAATTCCCAGATTCAACGTACCATATCTGCAGGATATCCCGATCATTGGGCCTATGTTCTTTAAATTGGTTTACGGATCTTCCATCATTGCGATTGCCGTGGCAATTATCGCCTGGTTCGTTATTTATAAGACACCGTTCGGTTTACGTCTGCGTTCTGTAGGAGAACATCCTATGGCAGCAGATACGATGGGGATCAAAGTGACGAAAATTCGTTATATCGCAGTGATTATTTCTGGCGGACTGGCTGGGATCGGCGGCGCTGTTTATTCACAGACCATTACGAATGACTTTGGCCATGCGACGATTAATGGGCAAGGATTTATGGCGCTTGCAGCCATGATTTTTGGTAAATGGCATCCGCTGGGTGCAATGGGAGCTGCTTTGTTCTTTGGTTTCGCGCAGGCACTGGCGATCAGTTCATCTAGCATTAAGATTTTAGCCGGAATCCCTTCTGTTTACTTCCTTATATTCCCATACGTGTTGACGATTCTGGCATTAGCCGGTTTCCTTGGAAAAGCAAGTGCACCAAAAGCACTTGGTAAGCCATACATTAAAGGGAATAGATAATAATCGAAAAAGCTATCTGGAGAACTTGGGTCTTCAGATAGCTTTTCTTAGTTTTTTACAGTTGTCTGCGTATACAATGTGTATCATTTTTCATTTGAAGAGTGAAAATGTATAGTGAGGGTAGGATTACATATAATAAGGTAAACGAGAGGTGTTTATATGTTCAATAAAATAAAATTGCAAGACGGCGTTAATTTGTATATACGAAAAACTGAACAATTTAAAACAGTAAATGTAACGATTAAATGGAAAGCTTCATTGGAAGAAAAATCCGCTTCGGACCGTACCGTTCTGGCAAATGTGCTAGAAGAGTCCAACCGCAGCTACCCGACTCAGAGTGAAATGCGAAAAGCGCTTGACCAGCTTTATGGGACCGTATTATTTACGGATGTTTCAAAAAGAAGCTCTCAGCATATCGTTTCTTTATATGCGGAATGTGTAAATGATGAGTTTTTTGAAGGGGAAGACATTTTCAAACAGCTGTGGCGTTTAATAAGAGCCACCGTTTTTGAACCGAAAATTTCGGATGGTGCATTTGAACAGGCTGTAGTGGATCGTGAAAAGCGCAATGTGCGGGATCGGATCCGTTCTATTTATGATGATAAAACGAGATTTGCACAAAAGCGCATGCTTGAAATCATGCGTCCGGACCAGCCGGCTTCTATTTCTGCTTACGGTACAGAAGAAGCAGTGGCAGCCATTACACCTGAAAGTCTTCGTCAGACATATGACGATATGATTAATCAGGATTTAGTTGAAATTTATGTTGTAGGCGATATAGATGAGAAAGAGATTATTGCACAGATCAAAGAGTTCCTGCCTTTTAATGCGCGCAATGTAAAGAAGCAGGATACCATACAATCTGAAAACACGGCAGTACCTGTAAAAACGGTTAAAGAGCGTCAGGATATGAAACAAGGGAAACTTCACCTGGGTTTCAGTACGCCGATTACTTTTCTTCATCCGGATTATAATAAAATGCAAGTAATGAACGGAATTTTTGGCGGTTTTGCCCACAGCAAGCTGTTTATGAATGTTCGTGAAAAAGAAAGTATGGCGTATTATGCAAACAGCGCTTTTGCTTCTCAATATGGGATTGTCTATGTGACAGCCGGCATTGATGCCGAGCTTGAAGACAAAGCAGTTAAACTGATTATTGCTCAACTGGAAACGATGCAGCAAGGCGATATTTCGGAACTAGAGTTAAATCAGACAGTAGCGCTGCTGGAGAACAGTATTCGCAGTTCAAATGATTCGGCACGCAGTCAAATTGAAATATACGACCAATACAAAGAGTTGGATGAAAACTTTACTGCTGAGGAACTGATCAGCAAATGGCAGGCAGTGACAATTGAAGATGTGAAAGAAATGGCAGATACCGTTCATTTAGAAGTGGTTTATCTGTTATCCGGCAAGGAAGGTGAAGAACAATGAAAGAAATAGTATTCGATGAACTGCAGGAAAAGATCTATACTGAAACATTGGATAACGGCTTAAAAGTCGTCATTCTGCCAAAACGCGGCTATTCTAAAACTTTCGTGACATTCACAACGAAATACGGATCAATCGACCGTACATTTAAACCGCATGGTAAAGATGAATTTATTACCGTGCCAGATGGCATCGCTCATTTTCTTGAGCACAAAATGTTCGAAAAAGAGGATGGCGACGTTTTTCAGAAGTTCAGTTTGAACGGTGCATCAGCAAATGCATACACGACGTTCGGCAGAACCGCCTATTTGTTTTCCGCCACGAATAAAGTAAAAGAAAATACGAAAGTTTTGCTGGATTTCGTTCAGGAACCTTATTTTACAAAGGAAACGGTTGATAAGGAAAAGGGGATTATTGCCCAGGAAATTACGATGTACGATGACCAGCCGGACTGGCGCCTGTATTTTGGTTCAATCGAAAATCTTTACGAGAACCATCCGGTAAAGATCGATATTGCAGGTACAGTGGAATCCATTCAAGATATTACCGCCGAACATTTATATACATGTTATGAGACATTTTATCATCCGTCCAATATGCTGTTATTCATCGTCGGCGCAGTAGATCCGCAAGAAATGATGGCTTTTGTGAAAGAGGATCAGGCAAAGAAAACTTTTGATGCGCCTGAGCCGATTGAACGCAAATTCCCAGCAGAACCGAATCACGCAGACATACCTGAACGTACGTTAACAATGGATGTCTCTAAACCGAAGCTGAATATCGGTATGAAGTGCAACGCTGCCGATCAGCAGGGTCAGGAAATGCTTGAAACGGAGCTGTCTGCCAATTTAGTGCTGGACAGTTTATTCGGACGTACGTCACCTTTCTACGAGAAAGCCAATGACGAAGGATTAATCGACGAGTCGTTTTCTTATGAATTTTCAATGGAAGACGGTTATGGATTTGCAATGGTCGGTTCTGATACAGAAGAGCCAGAACGTTTGGAAACACTTATCAAACAGACGATTCAGAATGCAAAAGATTATTGGCCGGTAAAAGAGGAAGATTTAGATCGCATGCGCAGAAAGAAAATCGGGCAGTTCATGCGTTCATTAAACTCCATAGAGTTTATCGCCAATCAATATACGCGTTATGAATTTAACGAAATGAATTTATTTGATGTAGTACCGACATTAGAGAAATTATCTATGGATAAATTAAAGCAGGCATTCTCCACTTTTTCTGATGATCAGAACTATACAATTTTCACCATAATGCCTCCAGCAGCAGAGCAATGAATGCAGTAAGATTTTCACTGGTCTTGGGCGCGTCGGGCGGAATAGGCGAGGCTGTCTGCCGCCAGCTTGCAGACGCCGGATGGTCTCTTTATCTGCACTACCATTCCAATAAACGTCAGGCCGATATACTGATGAACGATCTGAGTGATGAGTATCCTCATTTGGAATTCCGTACAGTTCAGGCGGATTTCCGGACTGACCTGGCAGCAGAGCAGCTGGCAGCAAACATCCAGGGGGTGCAGGCTATCGTCGCAGCGAATGGTCAAGCCCTTGTCAAGCTGCTGTCAGAAACGACAGACAGTGAAATGACAGAACTGTGGCGGGTGCATGTGCAGAATCCCGCACGTCTGATTGCTCTGCTGTCTGTGAAACTCAGAAAAAATCCGGTTTCCTATGTGCTGTTTATCGGTTCCATTTGGGGCAGCGCCGGAGCGGCGGGGGAAGTCATGTATTCTGCCGTAAAAGGTGCACAGCATGCTTTTGTGAAGGCGTATGCCAAAGAAGCTGCTTATTCAGGCATACGGGTTAACGCAATAGCGCCCGGATGGATTGATACACGGATGAATCAGGACTTTTCTGCAGAAGAACGGCAGATGGTCATGGAACAGATTCCGTTGCTGTCTGTCGGTACGCCGCAGGAAATCGCGAATATGGTCGAATTCATGCTGAGCGGCAAAGCGGACTATATGACTGGAGAAATTGTCCAGATCAACGGCGGCTGGTACATGTGATACTAAGAGAAAAGGACGGTTATTGCAGTCCTTTTCTTTTTTTTCTTTAATTCGCTCCTGCTATCCGTTATCATAGAACTAAGTGCAGAATTATGCGTCCTATTTAAAAGAAGCCAAAGGGAGTGTGTCGAATGGGAGAATGGTATGTCGAATATGAGATTCAAGTCAATCGGCCCGGCTTGCTTGGAGATATTGCATCCCTGCTCGGCATGTTGAGAGTGGATATTGTTACCATCAATGGCGTGGACGGCAGATACCGCGGAATGCTTGTACAGACAGATCACGATCAACAGATCAGGCGATTTGAATTGATAGCGTCTACAATGGATACAATTGTCATTCATAAAATTCGAGAGCCGAAATTGCGTGATGTGCTGGCTGTCCGTCACGGGCATTATATCCAGCGGGGGGCAGAGGAACGGAATACTTTTCAGTTTCTTCGGAGCGAACTGGGTATTCTTGTTGATTTTCTGGCTGAGATTTTCAAGCAGGAAGGCCATAAACTGATCGGTGTGCGCGGAATGCCGCGTGTCGGTAAAACCGAATCGGTCGTAGCTGCCAGCGTGTGCGCCAATAAAAAGTGGGTGTTCCTGTCCTCCACAATGATCAAGCAGACAGTGCGGACGAGCATGATGGGCGATGAATTTTCAAACGATAATATCTTTATTCTCGACGGCATTGTTACGCGCAAGTCACCGGACGAACGGCATATGCAACTGGTCCGTGAAGTGATGAGCCTTCCCACCATCAAGGTTGTGGAGCATCCAGATATGTTTGTGAAGCAGTCTGAATATACGATCAGTGATTTTGATATTATTATCGAATTGCGGACACATGTAGATCAGGAAATTACATATGATATCTTGGAAAGAAATGACCAGATGTCCAATCGCAGTTCTATGGGTGGCTTTGATATGTTCAACTAACGTAAATTTATTTTGATTAATTAGGCAGGTGTTAAAATTGACCGGATTAGGTGCTCGTCTGAAAGAAGCGAGAGTCGCGAAAGGCTATACACTGGATGATTTGCAAGGTATGACAAAAATTCAGAAGCGGTATCTTTCGGGAATTGAAAATGAAGATTACAGTATGATGCCGGGCGCGTTTTATATTAGGGCATTTATTAAGCAGTATGCAGAAGCTGTTGACTTGGATGCGGATGAAATGCTGGCACTCTATAAAGAAGAGTCCGGAAGCGTCCCTGAACCTGAGCGTGAAACAGTAACACCTCCTCCGCTACAGCGCAGCGGAGGATTGAAAAGCAACAGCCGGTTAAAAGAAGTGATGCCGAAAGTAATTGTGGCTTTGTTTATTGTGATGATTATCGTCGTTGTCTATATTTTATTCAGGGAGAAAGCGGCTGATAAATCCCCTGAGTCTGACAATGCTTCACAAAATGTACCGGCAGTGATCGAACAGCCATCAGAAAACCCTGAGAAGGAGCCGGCCGTTGATAAAGACGAGCCTGCAGAAGAACCAGCCGATGATGCAGAGGATGCCGAAGAGCCGGCAGAGGACACAGCTGCAGCTGGCCAGGTTGAATTCCAGTCTTCGTCAGGCGAAACATCGACATTCAAATTAACCGATTCACAACAGCTTAAATTGGTAATTAACACTTCGGGAGATTCTTGGATTTCCGTTACAGACCAAGCAGGTACAGAGAGAATGCCGCAGCCGGGTGGCAGGATTATGACGACGGGTGAGTCTGTCGAAATAGATGCGGCTGATGCGGCAAGTCTGCGTATCCGTGTCGGCAGGACTAACTCTACGGAATTGGTTATCAACGGTCAGACGGTAGAATATCAGAACGACCTTCAGACACAAAATATCATTATTCAAAAACCATAGTAAAAAATAGTCATCTCAAGGGATGACTATTTTGTTATTCTAAAGAACTTATTATGTTAGAGCCGGAAAGGTGGAATATTAATGAATTTACCTAATAAAATTACTTTATCACGCGTCTTGATGATTCCTTTCTTCATCCTGTTTATGGCAGTCGATTTTGGCTGGGGAATCATCCAGATCGGCGGTGTCGAAATGCCGGTTGAACATCTGGTCGGCGCCATTATCTTTATCATTGCTTCTACCACGGACTGGCTTGACGGCTATTTGGCCAGAAAAAATAATTTAGTAACGAATATGGGGAAATTCTTGGACCCGCTTGCCGATAAACTGCTGGTTTCTGCCGCTTTTATCTTACTCGTGGAAATGGGTTTTGCACCGGCTTGGATTGTCATTATCATCATCAGCCGTGAGTTTGCAGTCACGGGCCTGCGATTAATTTTGGCAGGCGGCGGAGAAGTAGTGGCGGCGAACCAGCTGGGTAAAATTAAAACAGTTACTCAGTTACTGGCGATCTCATTCCTTTTGCTGCATAATATATTTTTTGAACCGATGGGCATACCATTCGGAACGATCATGCTGTATATTGCGTTAGTCTTTACGGTCTGGTCAGGTGTTGACTATTTCATCAAAAACCGTAAAGTGTTAGTCGAGTCTATGTGAGGAGTTGGATTCATTTATGAAAGCAGAGATCATTGCAGTTGGTTCGGAACTTTTATTAGGTCAGATTACGAATACGAATGCCAAATTCATTTCAGGCAGGCTGGCGGAAGCAGGGTTTGATGTTTATTATCATACCGTGGTAGGAGACAATCCGGAACGGCTTGCAGATTCCATCCGTCTGGCACAGCAGCGTGCGGATATATTGATTTTCAGCGGCGGGCTGGGGCCGACGAAAGATGATCTGACGAAGGAAACCATTGCGCGTGAGCTGGGCAGTGAATTGATTTCTGATGACGAAGCAATGAACACGATTTTGCAGTATTTTAAACAAGTCGGAAAAGAGATGACTGAAAACAATAAGAAGCAGGCTTTGGTGCTTAAAGGCGCAAAAGTATTGCCTAATCGTCACGGCATGGCACCCGGAATGGGGCTTGAAAAAGACGGCAGGCAGTATATTTTATTACCGGGCCCTCCTCATGAACTGGAACCAATGTTTGAAAATGAAGCCATCCCTTATTTAATGGGTGTATATGGAAAGCAGGATATCATTTCATCTAAAGTGTTGAAACTGCAGGGAATCGGTGAATCTGAATTAGAAGTCCGTATTCAGTCATTGCTCGAGAAACAGACCAATCCTACGATTGCACCGCTGGCATCCCCCGGAATGGTGAAACTGCGGATTACTGCCAAAGCGGGATCAAAAGAAGAAGCACAAAAACTCATTCTTCCGGTAGAACAGGAAATCCGTTCGATTGTCGGGGAATTTATTTACGGAACAGACGACGATACGCTGGCATCGAAAACGACAGAGCTGCTTTTGCAGAACGATTGGTCAATTTCCGCCGCGGAAAGTCTGACTTCGGGTATGTTTATGGCTGAACTTGGTTCGGAGCCTGGAATCGGCAACGCATTAAAAGGCGGCACGGTCGTTTATAATAAAGAAATGAAAATAGAACAACTCGGTATACTGCCTTCATTGCTCGACTACCATGGCATCGTCAGTTCTGAGTGTGCAGAAGCGCTGGCAGAAAGTATCAGGGAGAAATTCTCTACGACGTTTGGCGTCGGACTGACAGGTGCGGCAGGCCCTGAACCGCATGACGGACAGCCGCCAGGCACAGTTTGGATCGGGATTGCATCTGAAGACATGGAGACAGTATCCTTTAAACTTCAATTGTCGGGATCGCGCAACTCGAACCGCAAAAGATCTGTGCAGTTTGCCTTGCATTATCTGATTCAGAAAATGAAAGAAAAAAAAGAGTTGAAATATTGATTTTGCCGCTGAAATCGCCGGTAAAAGTTAAAATTACTCCCATTTCCGATAGTATTATTTAATTTTCCAACGCAATTAATCGAATACCCGTTCGTTTATTTGTTGTGTATTTCAGTAGAAAAAGGTATAATAGAAATAGAAAAAGAGTTTGAGGAGGAATTTTAATTGAGCGATCGTAAAGCGGCATTAGATATGGCATTAAAACAAATAGAAAAGCAATTCGGTAAAGGTTCTGTGATGAAGCTTGGAGAGAAAACAAATCTTCAAATTGCAACTTCATCTTCGGGTTCACTGGCACTTGATTCCGCACTTGGAATAGGCGGATACCCGCGCGGCCGTGTAATCGAAGTATACGGACCGGAAAGTTCGGGTAAAACAACTGTCGCTCTTCATGCGATTGCAGAAATTCAGGCAAACGGCGGCACTGCAGCATTTATTGATGCTGAACACGCACTGGATCCTATTTATGCACGAAACTTGGGTGTAAATATAGATGATTTGCTATTGTCACAGCCGGATACAGGAGAACAGGCATTGGAAATTGCTGAAGCGCTTGTGCGAAGCGGTGCAGTGGATATGATCGTAGTGGACTCAGTGGCAGCATTGGTGCCGAAAGCTGAAATTGAAGGTGAAATGGGCGATGCGCACGTTGGTCTGCAGGCCCGCTTAATGTCCCAGGCTCTGCGTAAGCTTTCAGGCGCCATCAATAAATCCAATACCATTGCAGTATTCATTAACCAAATCCGTGAAAAAGTCGGCGTCATGTTCGGTAACCCGGAAGTAACACCGGGCGGCCGAGCGTTGAAGTTCTATGCTTCTGTACGTTTGGAAGTACGGCGCGGAGAAGCAATTAAGCAAGGCAATGACATAATGGGTAATAAAACAAGAATCCGTGTCGTGAAAAACAAAGTTGCTCCTCCGTTCAGAACTGCTGAAGTGGATATTATGTATGGAGAAGGAATTTCAAGAGAAGGCGAAATTCTGGATCTGGGTTCAGAATTGGAAGTTGTTCAAAAAAGCGGCGCCTGGTATTCATATGAAGGCGAGCGTTTGGGACAAGGACGGGAAAATGCAAAAATATTCCTTAAAGAAAACCCCGAAATGCGTGCTGAAATAGCAGGGAAAATCCGTTCAACATACGGCTTGGACAATACCGACTATGTAATCGGAGCACATGATGAAGAAGATGAGCTGGAAGAATTACTGTTGATCCCTGACGAAAAATAAATTGCTGCAGCAGGCCCGTCAATGGAAATTGGCGGGCTTTTTCTTGGCTTGCTGTTTACAATCTATTTAACCTTCGAATTTCCTTGGTGTTTCCTTGACACATGAAAAATACAACTATACAATTAAAGTGGTGTATTCTATACGCCTTACATGGATCAAACCAATGAATTGTTTTTTTGGCGGTATGTTGATTTTAACTTAATTCAGCAAACACTTTGCTCAACTTCAGAGCAGCAGAATGAATGCCAAATAGTCCCGAAACAACAGGGTTCCCGCCCGCATACGGGGCACACCCGTTGGATTAAGTTAGAGCCTTCGGTGCTTTCACAGAAAAGTAGGGACATTACCGGTCTGGTACGGTAAACATGTGAAATCATAACACCAGGGCAAAATTAATTATACGAGCCGACTGAAAAGAAAAGAAAGCAGGAGGAGGTGACCTCAATGGTTATTGAAATACTCATCTCCGTTTTGCTAAGTCTCATCGTCGGTGCAGTTGTTAGCTTTTTTATATTGAAAAATGTGAATGATTCAAAAGTGACTGGTGCCAAGCAAACAGCGAATCAAATCGTTGAAGAGGCGAAGCGTGAAGCGGAGTCAGTGAAAAAAGAGGCACTATTAGAAGCGAAAGATGAAACTCACGAACTGCGAATTGAAGCGGAAACAGAAGTCCGTGAGAGACGGGCAGAATTGCAGAAGCAAGAAAACCGACTCGTACAGCGGGAAGAAAACCTTGATCGCAAGGATGATGCACTCAATAAGAGAGAAGCAGGTCTAGAACGCAAAGAAGATGCGCTTTTAGAAAGACAACAGCATATTGAACAGATGGAACGCAAAGCGGAAGAACTCGTTACCGCTCAGAAGACGGAACTCGAAAGAATCTCTTCTCTGACAAGAGATGAAGCGAAACGGGTCATCCTGGAAGATGTAGAGGAAGAGCTGTCGACTGACATTGCGGTCATGACCAAAGAATCGGAACAGCGCGCAAAAGAAGAATCGGAACGTAAAGCACGTGAGATTCTATCACTTGCATTACAGCGATTTGCAGCCGATCATGTGGCGGAAACTACTGTTTCTGTCGTGAACTTGCCAAACGATGAAATGAAAGGCCGTATCATTGGCCGTGAAGGAAGAAATATCCGTACACTGGAAACATTGACGGGTATTGATCTGATCATCGATGATACACCAGAGGCAGTCATTTTATCAGGCTTTGATCCCGTACGGAGAGAAACTGCCAGACTGGCACTGGAGAAACTCGTACAGGACGGACGAATACATCCGGCACGTATTGAAGAAATGGTGGACAAGTCCAGAAGAGAAGTAGATGAGCTGATCCGGGAGAAAGGTGAACAGACTACATTTGATATAGGCATTCACAATTTACATCCGGATTTGATTAAAATTCTCGGACGTCTGCATTTCCGTACCAGTTACGGCCAGAACGTCTTGAAGCACTCGATTGAAGTGGCCTATCTGACTGGGTTGCTCGCGGCTGAACTTGGTGAGGATGTGAACCTGGCAAGACGTGCCGGTTTACTTCACGATATTGGTAAAGCGATCGATCACGAGGTAGAAGGAAGCCATGTTCAAATCGGTAAAGAGCTTGCAGTGAAATACAAAGAACATCCGGTAGTGATCAACAGTATCGCTTCGCACCACGGTGACGAAGAAGCGACCTCTGTCATCGCCGTGCTGGTTGCAGCAGCAGACGCATTGTCAGCCGCAAGACCTGGTGCTCGCAGTGAAACACTGGAGAATTATATTAAACGTCTGCAAAAACTGGAAGAAATCTCTGAATCTTACGAAGGTGTGGAAAAATCATTTGCGATTCAAGCGGGACGTGAAGTACGGATTATTGTCCGTCCGGAACAAATTGATGATATAACTGCACACCGTCTGGCAAGAGATATTCGAAAACAGATTGAAGAAGAATTGAATTATCCAGGGCATATCAAAGTGACGGTCATTCGGGAGACCCGCGCAGTAGAGTATGCAAAATAACGAATAACTAAGTTAACAGCTTCCGGTTCGATGGGAAGCTGTTTTCATTTTGGAAAGAGGTTTAAAGGATGAGAGTAATTTTTATTGGTGATATTGTCGGCTCAATGGGGCGCGATATGGTGATGGATAATTTATCACGTCTGAAAAGAAAATACCAAGCGGATGTAATTATCGCAAATGGTGAAAATGCAGCATCGGGAAGAGGCATTACAAAAGCCATCTATCAGGATTTGCTGTATGCCGGTGTAGACGTCATTACGATGGGGAATCATACATGGGATCAAAAAGAAATTTTCGATTTTATTGATGATGTCGATTATTTAATCCGTCCTGCAAACTTTTCTGATCAGGCGCCGGGCAAGGGCATGACAGCGGTCACGAAGAACGGGGTAACATTATCGGTTATTAATTTGCACGGCCGGACGTTCCTGCCGCCGCATGATGATCCATTCGCTAAAGCAGATGAATTAATTGCAGAAGCAAAAGAACTGTCACCACTTATTTTCGTTGATTTCCACGCAGAAGCTACAAGCGAGAAAATTGCGATGGGCTGGCATCTGGACGGGAAAGCATCAGTTGTGGTCGGTACGCATACGCATGTGCAGACAGCAGATGAACGCATATTACCAGGCGGCACAGCGTATTTAACTGACGCCGGTATGACAGGACCCTATGATGAAATACTCGGAATGAAAAAAGAGGATGTTCTGTATCGATTCTACACGAATTTACCGACACGCTTCGAAGTGCCGAAAAAAGGCCGGCCGCAGCTGAATGGGATGTTTGTGGAACTGGATGACAGTACCGGGAAAGCCCTTCGCATTGAACGTATTCGAATAAACGAAGATCATCCATTTACAAACTAATCCGAATAGCGTCTAATTCCTCCTGATCTTTCATAGGATGGCTTATGGAATATAGCTTTTCCATAGACATTGCAAAATAAGGAGGAAATATCGTGAGTCCCTTGAAAGTATCTTCCAGATCAAATCCAAACTCCGTTGCGGGTGCATTGGTTGCAGTCATCCGCGAACAAGGCTATGCAGAAATCCAGGCAGTCGGAGCTGGCGCATTAAATCAAGCAGTGAAGGCCATAGCAATTGCAAGAGGTTTTGTGGCCCCGAGTGGCGGAGACCTGATCTGCGCACCTGCATTTACAGATATTGAAATCAATGGAGAAGCAAGGACAGCTCTCAAACTTCTGGTAGAGAAAAAAACTCGTTGAGCTGTTTAGATTCATAATGTTACTCTTCAAACCACAGAAAATAATCTGTGGTCTTTTTTAGGTCTGCGGCAAAATCAGTTCTTGACAACTTGTCATGTTAGAATTACTAAAATCATGCTGCAGGTAAACCCGCTACGACGCGTGATGAGCTTGCTGGCGAAAAGCGTGGCTGCCTGCCAAAGAAGTTTCGCGGATGATCATGCCATCTGCCCAAGCGCTCATAGCCCAGCCTCAGCCGCTCATACACACCGTCCACGTGATCATTCGGCTCGGCCACGTGATCATACCGCAACCCGCCGTGATCATTGAATGGGCCTCTGCGCTCATAGCCGCCCTGCAGCTGCGTCTACGCTGGTATGTCAAATACTCACTCTGTTCATGAAATAGACTATCAAGCACATGTTTTGGAGAAGAGCCCTTTTTTTGATGACAAACCAGCGACAATTTAGTCCTTTGCTGTCATATAAGATAAAAGTTCAGTATAATAACATCATGTATGCTTATTTCCCGATAAGTATTAGAAAGGGGCTGCTGCAATGAATGAAGAACAGCGTTTGCAGGCTGGACTCGCAACAGAAAATGCACCAACTGCCAAAACAACTGAAAAAGACTATAGCAAATATTTTGAGTCTGTGTATAGTGCACCTTCTTTGAAAGATGCAAAAAAACGCGGGAAAGAAGAAGTCGAATATCATGATAATTTTCAAATAGATCAGCGCTTTAAAGGCATGGGTCAAGGACGGAAGTTTTATATCCGTACATATGGCTGCCAAATGAACGAGCATGATACAGAAGTCATCGCCGGTATTTTCATGGCTCTCGGTTATGAATCCACCGATACCGTACAGGACGCGGACGTTATTCTGCTGAATACCTGTGCAATCCGTGAAAATGCAGAGAATAAAGTATTCGGCGAACTGGGGCATCTGAAATCGCTGAAGCGGGAACGTCCCGAACTGTTGATTGGTGTCTGCGGCTGTATGTCGCAAGAAGAATCTGTCGTCAATAAAATACTGAAGACGTACGATCAGGTGGATATGATCTTCGGTACGCACAATATTCACCGCCTGCCGCATATTTTGCATGAGGCCTATATGTCAAAAGAGATGGTCATTGAAGTTTGGTCAAAAGAAGGCGATGTCATTGAAGATTTGCCGAAAGTTCGACATGGCAAGATCAAGGCATGGGTCAATATCATGTACGGCTGTGATAAGTTCTGCACGTACTGTATTGTGCCGTATACACGCGGAAAAGAACGCAGCCGCCGACCAGATGATATCATCCAGGAAGTTCGTCAGCTCGCTGCAGAAGGCTATAAAGAAATTACTTTGCTTGGCCAGAACGTCAACGCGTATGGGAAAGACTTTGATGACATCACCTACCGTTTAGGCGATTTGATGAATGATCTTCGTCTGATCGACATCCCAAGAATTCGTTTCACGACGAGCCATCCGCGGGATTTCGATGATCATTTGATTGAGGTTCTCGCAAAAGGCGGCAATCTGGTCGACCATATTCACTTGCCGGTACAGTCCGGATCAAGTGAGATGCTGAAGATTATGGCGCGTAAATATACACGTGAACATTACTTAGTTCTCGTTGATAAAATTCGTAAAGCCATCCCTACTGCTTCTCTGACAACAGATATTATTGTCGGTTTCCCGAATGAAACGGATGAACAGTTCGAAGAAACGATGTCGTTGTATCGTGAAGTGGGATTTGACACGGCGTTTACGTATATTTATTCACCGCGTGAAGGAACGCCGGCTGCGAAAATGATCGACAATGTACCGATGGAAGTGAAGAAAGAACGTCTGCAGCGACTGAACAAACTGGTAAATGAGATGTCCGCAGAAGCAATGAAGCCGTATCAGGGACAAGTCGTAAAAGTTCTGGTAGAAGGCGAAAGTAAGAAAAATCCTGATGTTCTTGCGGGGTATACGGAAAAAAGCAAGCTGGTAAACTTTAAAGCACCCCGCTCCGTAATAGGACAAATTGTAGAAGTCAGAATCACAGAAGCAAAAACATGGTCGCTCGATGGAGAATACATCGGAGTATCTAAAGAGGAAAAGGTGATGGCATAATGGAAAAGCTGTACACGAAAGACGATATTATAGCAAAAGCGCGCGACTTGGCGCATATGCTTGCAAACACGGAAGAAGTAGAATTCTATAAGCGCGCAGAAGCGCAAATCAACGAAAATCAAAAAGTGCGTGAAAAAATTGCCAGTCTGAAATCACTTCAGACACAGGCGGTAAATTTCCAGCACTATGAAAAAGAACGTGCTTTGAAAAACATCGAGAAGAAAATTGAACAGGTACAGGGTGAGATTGACGAAATTCCATTGGTTCAAGAATTCAAGCGATCACAAGACGAAGTGAATGATCTGCTGCAGCTTGTTTCGAATACCATTGCAAACAGTGTTACGGATGAAATTATCGAATCTACCGGCGGCGATGTATTGCGCGGCGAAACCGGTTCATATGTAGAAAATACATCAAAAAAATCATTGTCTTAATAAAAAATCGGCTGGGGATAAAATTCCTTGCCGATTTTTTTCACTTTCTGGGCTGCTGTTGCATAGGATGGATAGAAGCCTAAGAAGGAGGAAGAAAACTGAAAAACTTACGACAAATTGTGACGAAAGCTGTTATTGCCAAAGGAAAGCATCGATCAGAGAGCACTGTGACGTTAAAACCGCCAAATCAGCCTTCGAGTATTTTGGGCTGCTGGGTCATTAACCACACATATCAGGCGAAGAAAACAGGAAATCATGTGGAAGTGACAGGGAGCTTTGATGTAAACGTCTGGTATTCTCATCACGATCACTCCAAAACATCGGTCTTCACGGAATCCGTTCCATACAAAGATAAAATTGCCCTGCATTACCGGGATGAGCCAACGTCAAAACACGAAGAGACGATTGTGTCTGTCATTCAGCACCCGAACTGTACGGAAGCCAGCATTTCGGAATGCGGAAAGAACTTTGCGATTTCAATTGAAAGAGAATTGGTCGTGGAGATGGTGGGGGAAACGAAGGTGTCTGTAACGATTCACCCCGATCCATATGAAGAAGAATGGCCACTGGCATACACAGAATCATCTTCGATTGTCATGGAAGAAAAGAAAACACAGGGACCGCCTGCAAAACAAGAAACACCTCAGTCGATGAGACGTAAAGATTCACCGTTTTAAAAGCCGGTTTTTTTTCCGGCTTTTTTATTTTGCCTGAAGAAAACCTATTTCTTTTGATTCGTTAACTACCTGCAGGTTTGTTATAATGGAAAGAAAATGAGCGAATAAATGAGGGTTAAAGATGTCTGAACACACACCGATGATTAAACAGTATTTACAAATTAAAGAGCAGCACAAGGATGCGTTTTTATTTTTCCGTCTCGGCGACTTTTATGAAATGTTTTTTGAAGATGCGCTGAATGCTTCTTCTATTTTAGAAATCACACTGACGAGCCGGGATTCCGGATCAAAGGACCGAATTCCCATGTGCGGAATACCCTATCATTCTGCTGCGGGTTATATTGAAACATTAATTCAGAAAGGGCATAAAGTAGCGATTTGCGAACAGATGGAAGATCCAAGGTCAGTGAAAGGCATCGTCAAACGGGAAGTGGTGAAAGTTGTCACACCGGGAACACTTACAGAAGGCAAAACAATTGATACGGAAGCAAATCATTTTATAGGAGCGGTTCATAATATTGCCGACCAGCGTTTTGCACTGGCTTATTTGGATGTTGGAACAGGCGAAGGAAAAGTCGAACTGATTGAAGGCACGGAGCGCTCGCTGCTTGCTGAAATTGAATCGCTCGGAATGAAAGAAATAGTCGTGGATCAGCAGCTTCATCTGGCTCTGCATGAAATGTTCGAAAGCCGGGAAATCATGCTTTCTATAGAAGATACAGAGCAGCTGCAAACGATCGGTCAAGATACATATGCACATCTTCCCGCTGAACTTCAGGAAGCATGCCGAAAGCTGCAGGCTTATCTCCTGAGGATGCAAAAAATGGTATTCGGCCATATCCGTCCGTTCGTCTATATTGAAAAAGACGCTAAACTGTCCATTGATGCGAATTCCATGCGAAATCTGGAGCTTGTTCAAACAATCCGTTCCGGCAAAAAAGAAGGCACGCTGTTTTGGGTGCTTGATGAAACCGTCACGGCAATGGGCGCTAGAAAACTGAGAATGTGGATTCATCAGCCGCTGGCGCAGCACCGTGCAATCGAAGACCGGCTGGAAGCAGTCAGCAATTTAGTTGATGAATATTTTCTGCGTGAAGAATTGGTTGAAGAACTGAAGAATGTTTATGATCTCGAGAGGCTTGCCGGGAGAATATCAATGGGAAGCGCGAGTGCCCGTGACTTAGCACAATTAAGAAATTCATTGACACATATACCAAAACTTAAACAAATACTCGATGAATCACAGCGTCCGATGCTACAAAAACTTGCGGAACAGATGGACCCATGTAAAGAAACCTATCACTTACTGGCTGATGCCATTGCAGAAAATCCGCCGCTGTCAGGCAAAGACGGCGGACTGATCAAAGACGGCTACCATGACAGACTCGATCAGCTCCGCGACGCTTCGCGCAACGGCAAGAACTGGCTGGCGCAGCTTGAACAGAAAGAGCGCCAGGCAACTGGAATTAAAACGTTAAAAATCGGCTACAACCGAATATTCGGCTATTATATTGAAATTACGAAATCCAATATTCATTTGGCAGATCTAAGTCGTTATGAACGGAAACAGACACTTGCGAATGCAGAGCGTTACATCACCGCAGAACTTAAAGAGAAAGAAGAATTGATTTTGAATGCCGAAGCGGACAGCCAGACGCTTGAAACAGAGCTGTTTTCAGCCATTCGTGATCAAGTGAAGAATGATGTGCAGCGCATTCAGCGGCTCGCTTCTGTGATCAGTGAACTGGATGTCTTACTTTCATTTGCTGCGGTGTCAGAAAAAAATCAATATGTCAGACCTGAATTCCATGAAGGCCGTGCACTCCATATTCAAACAGGCAGACATCCTGTCGTTGAAAAGATGATGAATCATTCACTCTATATTCCGAACTCTTGTGAGCTGGCTGAAAACAGCAATATGCTGCTGATTACAGGGCCGAATATGTCGGGTAAAAGCACCTATATGCGCCAAGTCGCTTTAACGGTTGTAATGGCACAGATCGGATGTTTCGTCCCCTGTGAAAAAGCGATGCTGCCGATTACCGATCAAATTTTCACGAGAATCGGTGCAGCCGATGATGTGGCATCCGGCCAAAGTACATTTATGATGGAAATGATGGAGTCCCAGTATGCGCTTGCCCATGCCTCTTCACGAAGTCTGCTATTATTTGATGAAATCGGGCGAGGTACGTCTACTTATGACGGCATGGCGCTCGCGCAGGCGATGATGGAGCATATTCATGAAGAAATTCAGGCCAACACGTTATTTTCCACTCATTACCATGAACTGACGAAACTGGAAGACGTCCTTGCACGTCTCACGAACGTTCACGTAGCGGCAAAGGAGCAGAATGGCAAAGTGGTATTTCTGCATAAAGTTCTGCCGGGTGCTGCGGATAAAAGTTACGGCATACATGTCGCGGAATTGGCGGGACTGCCGAAAGAACTGGTTGGACGAGCCAAAGATTTGCTGTATCGTTTTGAAGAAGAAAGCGCAGGGAAAGATGCGAATTCAGTGTCTGAACAGCTTGCATTATTCGATTCATTCGAAGGGCCGGCTGTTTCTCATGAAAAAATTCAGCTGCTTGAAGAGATTGAAGCAACAGACATCATGAACATGACACCGATGCAGGCCATGCAGAAGCTGGCAGAATGGAAAACGCAATTAGCTGTAAAATGAAAGGCGGGATCGAATGAATCACATTCACATCATGGAAGACACGTTAGCCAATAAAATTGCAGCGGGTGAAGTGGTGGAACGTCCTGCTTCTATCGTCAAAGAACTCGTGGAAAACGCGATTGACGCAGACAGCACGAAAATTGAAATCACACTGGAAGAGGCGGGCCTGACTTCGATCCGAGTGACAGATAACGGCAAAGGAATGTCGGAAGAAGACGCCCTGCGCTGTTTTGAACGTCATGCAACGAGTAAAATTTCCAATGAACACGATCTGTTCCGTATCCGGACATTAGGGTTTCGGGGAGAGGCGCTGGCAAGTATCGCAGCCGTCTCGAAAGTCACACTGTGGACATCGGACGGCGAAGAACAAGGAACCGTCGTTGAAATAGAAGGCGGCAAAGTCATAAAACATGAAGCCGGCGCGCTGCGGAAAGGAACCGATTTTCTCGTGCAGCATCTTTTCTTCAATACTCCTGCCCGTCTGAAATATATGAAGACGATACAGACAGAACTTGGACATACGATCGATCTGCTGAACAGGCTGGCACTGAGCCATCCTGATATAGCATTCACACTGACTCACGATCAGCATCAGCTCCTGCGAACAGCGGGTTCAGGTGATCTGCTGAGAGTCCTGGCCGATATATACGGAGTATCTGTAGCACGCAAAATGATCCCGTTTGAAAAAGAAGATGCAGATTTTAAAGTGAATGGATTCATCACACTGCCTGAAATGACCAGAGCATCTAAAAACTATATTTCCCTTTTGATGAATGGCCGCTGGATCAAAAGTTATCCGGGAACGCAGGCTAGTATCGACGCGATGCACACGTATTTGCCTATCGGCAGATTTCCGATTGCGGTCGTTAATATAACAGCGGACCCGATCTTGACGGATGTCAACGTGCACCCTGCAAAGCGTCATATAAGAATCAGCAAGGAGCAGGAATTATTTTCGTTGATCAAACAGGCGATACAAGAAGCCGTGCAAGGTGTGTCGATTATTCCGGATGCCGTTAAAAAAGAAAAACCTGTCAGGACAGAGTCTGAACAGCAGACGATCTGGACACCTTCAATCCGGCATCCGCAAGTAGAAGTTCAAGGCCCGGTACAACCGTATCAGTCAACCGTACAGACTCCGGTAAGAGAGCAAGATATGCCCGCTATTCAGCAGGAGCCGGACTTTCCTGAAGTAATATTTGAAGAGCCTGAAGAACAAAAAGTGTCATCTGAACAACAAAAAATGCCAACTGAACAACAAACAGAAATACCCAGATCCAGCCATTTTCCTGCAATTGTTCCAGTTGGACAGATTCACGGTACGTATATCGTTGCGCAAAATGAGGATGGTTTTTATTTGATTGACCAGCACGCTGCGCAAGAGAGGATAAAATATGAATATTTCAAAACGAAGCTCGGGCAAGTAAGCGCAGAGGAAAGGCAGCAGCTGTTGTTGCCGATGGTCTTTCATTATTCAGCAGATGAACAATTGAAAATTGAAGAATGCAAAGATGCACTAGAGCGGGTGGGAATTTATTTAGAAGCATTCGGGCCTTCCACCTATACGGTAAAAGAATATCCAATATGGTTTCCCGAAGGACAGGCTGCCGCTATCATTGAAGAAATGATTGAGCAGGTCCTGGAGAGCCGGAAAGTAGATGTGGAGAAACTGCGGGAAGAGAGCGCGATCATGATGAGCTGCAAACGGTCAATTAAAGCGAATTATTATTTGACACAAGCAGATATGGAACGCCTGCTTACAGACCTTGGAAACTGTCATAACCCCTATACTTGTCCGCACGGCCGTCCTGTTTTAATTCATTTCACCACGTATGAGTTAGAAAAAATGTTCAAGCGGGTGATGTGAACTATAGAGAGCGGAGTCTGATTACATGAGATGGACGATGAAAAAAACCGTTGATTTACATGCTATAATAAACGCGATTGCAGTAGCGAAGGGAAGTGGATCACAGTGAATGAAAAATGGATGGAGATGCGTGACGGGACAATCATTTACAGTAAGTGCAAAAAGCCTGAAGGATTGAAAAAAGCCCGGGTTCATCTGGTGCATGGGCTGGCGGAACATTCAAGGCGATATGAGCAGTTTATGGATTATTTGGCTTCCAATGGATATGAAGTCGTTGTGCATGATCAAAGAGGACATGGCAAAACAGCTGCAGCCAACTATCATCCATATGGCTATCTGGGAGAAAATGCGACATTTGATCATTTGGTTGACGACGCATTTGAAGTACTTCAAGATTATCGCGCGGACGGACCCGATCTGCCGATTATCATAATTGGGCACAGTATGGGTTCTTTCGTAGTCAGACGTTTCATTCAGCTGTATGGAAATGCGGTGGATGAAGTTGTTTTATCCGGAACAGGAAGTAACGCGAAACCAGTGGGCTTTGCAGGAAAGCTGCTGTCAGAATATAGAGAGAGCAGGTTGTCTGATCAGGAGCCGGATGAATTTCTGAATAACATGATATTCGGCAGTTATTCTAAACTTTTCCCTGAAGAGTCTTCATTCGCCTGGTTGTCAAGGGACAAAGAAAGCGTGCAGGATTATGTAGAGGATGAAGCCTGCGGATTTGTACCGACTGCCCAGCTGTTCCGGGTGCTTCTCGAAGGCATGAATTCAATTGAATCACCTGAACTCCTTCAGAACATCCCGCATGATCTGCCTATTTTATTAGTATCGGGTACTGAAGATCCTGTCGGCAACGGAGGAAAAGGTGTTTGGAAAACAGCGAAACAGTTTATCAAGGCCGGGCAGGAGAGTGTGACGGTTCAGCTGTATGAAGGCGGACGTCATGAAATGCTGCAGGAGACAAATCGGCACGAAGTATTCAAGTATATAGTCGGGTGGATGGAACAGCATGAACGGAGTAATTGATGTAATTGCAGTAGCGGGGCCGACTGCATCAGGGAAGACGGCCCTAAGCACGGCATTGGCCAAAGAACTGAACGGTGAAATTATCAACGGTGATGCAATGCAGGTATACAAGGAGCTGGATATAGGCACCGCGAAAATCCAGCCGTCTGAAATGCAGGGAATTCCTCATCATTTCTTTGATGTAAAAGAGCCGACAGAAAGTTTTTCCGTAGCAGAATATCAACAGGTAGTAAGAGGATGGATTGCAGATATTCAGTCGAGAGGGAAACTGCCGGTCATTGTCGGAGGCAGCGGAATGTATATTCAGGCGGTTTTATTTGATTATCGCTTCACAGAGCAGGCAGCTGATCCTGAGGTGCGTGCCAGACTGGAAAATGAATTGGAGGAGTTCGGATCTGCCGTACTGCACAGCAGACTGGCGGAACTGGATCCTAAAAGTGCAGAAATCATCCATCCGAATAATCACAGGCGGTTAATCCGTGCGCTTGAGATTTTGGAAGTGACGGGACAGACGAAGCAAGAACATGAGCAGCAGCAAGGAAATGAACCGATGTACAATGAGCTTATTATCGGACTCGATCTTCCGCGGGAAATGCTGTATGAACGCATCAATCACCGGGTAGACTTGATGGTGGAAGCGGGGCTATTTGCGGAAGTGGAAGAGCTGTGGAATCGCGGAATTCGAAATACGCAGTCAGTCCAGGCAATCGGTTATAAGGAATTGATCTCTTATTTTGACGGTCATCTGACAAAAGAACAGGCGATTGAAGCAGTCAAAAAAAACACCCGTAACTATGCAAAACGGCAGCTGACTTATTTCCGCAATAAACTTCCTGTGGAGTGGGTGGAGGCCGACCAGCCAACGGATGAAATTTTTCGAAAAACATGTGAAATAATAAAGGGTTTTAAGAAGTAAGTGGGGAATAATTCATGTAATAGATATAGGGAGGCAATTGAATGGCACAAGGGAATATGCAGGATACGTTTTTGAATTCTTTACGGAAGAACAACACGTTTGTTACGGTTTTTCTATTGAATGGTTTTCAATTGAAAGGCTTGATCAAGTCCTATGACAATTATACGGTCTTGCTGGAATCAGACGGAAAACAGCAACTCATCTATAAACATGCGATATCAACCTATGCACCGGCAAAACCCGTTATTTTAAAAGATGAACAGTAAAACAGGCTGATGCCTGTTTTTTTATGTTCTTTAGTAGGGCAACCCGGCTCCTTCTGCTAAAATAGATGTTGAACAAAATGAAAAGAGGTACTACCTATGCAAATCGCACCGATCAATGAAGAACTGCTTCAGAAATCTTACGAAGCAGAGCAGAAAATTGCACCTTATGTAAAAAAAGTAGAAGAAATCGCTTTTTATAATCAGCGAAAAGTGCTTCAGGCTTTCAAGCAGAATAAAGTCAGTGACTTTCATCTGTCCGGTTCAACAGGCTACGGCTACGATGACAGCGGGCGTGATACTCTTGAACAGGTCTATGCAGATGTTTTCGGGGCAGAAGACTGTCTTGTCCGAAATCAAATCATTTCAGGCACTCATGCCATTACCATCAGTTTGTTCGGTATACTCCGTCCGGGGGATGAATTGATCTATATCACCGGCAAACCGTACGATACACTGGAATCAATCATTTCAGGAAACGGCAAAGATACTGGTTCACTGGAAGACTACCAAATTTCATATCGGCATATCGATTTGAAAGAAGACGGCAAAGTGGATTATGAGAAAGCTGAAGAAGCGATTTCTTCCAAAACAAAAATAGTCGCAATTCAGCGCTCAAAAGGCTATTCGAGCAATCCATCATTCCGGATACATGAAATTAGAGAAATGATTCAAGAGATACGCAAAATAAAAGAAGATGTCGTCATCTTCGTGGACAATTGCTATGGTGAATTTGTGGAGCTGCAGGAACCGACGGAAGCAGGCGCCGATTTGATGGCTGGTTCACTTATTAAAAATCCGGGCGGCGGCTTAGTGAGAACCGGCGGATATATAGCAGGAAAAAAAGAACTGGTAGAAAAATGTGCGTACCGAATGACTTCTCCGGGACTTGGCGCAGAAGCCGGAGCATCACTGGATACATTACTCGAAATGTATCAGGGCTTTTTCCTGGCACCCCATGTGGTGAGCCAGGCAGTCAAAGGCGCATTGTTTACTGCTGCTTTCTTTGAACAGTTTGGAATGGACACGACACCGCACTACAGCGTGCAGCGCACAGATCTCATCCAATCGGTAAACTTTTCAACACCGGAACAGATGATCACATTCTGCCGGATGATACAGGACAATTCTCCAATAAATGCCCACTATGCGCCTGAACCATCTTATATGCCGGGCTATTCGGATGACGTCATTATGGCCGCCGGCACGTTTATCCAGGGTTCCAGCATCGAGCTGACAGCTGACGGCCCCATCAGATCGCCTTATACCGCTTATATACAGGGCGGACTGACATATGAACATGTCAAAGCTGCTGTGCTGGCATCTACTGAGCAGCTTTTGGAACAAAAACTGATATAAAACAAAAAGTGTATCAAAAACCATAATGGTTTTCGATACACTTTTTTTAATGAATCATCCGATAAACTCCGACAACTTTCCCGAGTATCGATACTTGGTCAACGATAATCGGTTCCATAGACGAGTTTTCAGGCTGCAGACGGAAATAGTCCTTCTCTTTAAAGAAACGTTTCACCGTTGCTTCATCTTCCTCAGTCATAGCTACTACAATTTCGCCGTTCATAGCGGAATGAGTCTGTCTGACAATCACACGGTCGCCATTCAAGATGCCTGCTTCAATCATACTCTCTCCAACAATCTCAAGCATGAAGATTTCATCATCTGAAGAGCCGAAACTGTCCGGCAGCGGAAAGTACTCTTCTATATTTTCAATAGCAGTTATCGGAGCACCTGCAGTAACTTTACCAATCAATGGAACATGCATGACCCCGCCTTTTAATTCTTCAAGGCCTTCGGGATCTAATATTTCTATCGCACGGGGCTTCGTCGGGTCCCGCCGGATAAATCCTTTGTTCTCCAGACGTGACAAGTGGCCGTGCACAGTAGAGCTGGATGCAAGACCGACTGCTTCTCCGATTTCCCTTACGGATGGCGGATATCCTTTTAAACGGACTTCATCTTTAATGAAAGCAAGTATTTCTTCCTGTCTTTTAGAAATTTTCTTCAATTCATTCACCTCTTCAATTGGTTTGCCGGTAAATCGAAATATCCAACAAGTATTTTGAATATAGTATAACATGCGTTCGGCTAGTAATCAAACAAAGGTTCGAATTTTGCTTGACAGCCAATCGTATGTTCTCTTATAATTGAGAACAAGCATTCCGAACATGCATTCTAAAAATAGAGTAATAGGAGGATTCAGCATGAGATTCTTTAAAGAAAATTATTTTTTTATTGTACTTATAGTAGTTATTCTATCCGTGGCGGCCTACCAATTGGACAAGTTGTCATCAGATGAAGGGTATATGGAAATAGTTATTGACGATGGTGACACATTATGGGATCTGGCAGCGAATTATGCAGACGCCAAGACGCCTCCTCACCATTGGATTGAACAAGTAAAATCCTTGAATGAGCTGAAGAGTGACCAGATCAAATCCGGTGACTTGCTGCGTCTGCCTGTTAAGATGGACAGACAGCCCGATCATAGGCTGGCTGAAATGGGAGAGGGAGCAAATGAATAACAAGAAATGTGTGATATATTGCCGTGTGAGTACAGAAAAAGAAACGCAGGAACAGTCTCTGGTGAGGCAGCAGGAAGAACTGGAGCAATTAGCGGTGGAACTTTCCTATGAATGTGCCGGTATTTTTACTGATCGGCAAAGCGGTTATGAAATGGACCGGGACGGACTGCTTGCTCTGCTCGATCAGCTACAGAATGAAAAAATCGATGCATTGCTTGTACAGGACGAAACCCGTCTTGGACGCGGCAACGCCAGAGTGGCTATTTTG
The DNA here is from genome assembly GCF_023707945.1 of Sporosarcina sp. NCCP-2331. NCBI lineage: Bacteria > Bacillati > Bacillota > Bacilli > Caryophanales > Caryophanaceae > Sporosarcina > Sporosarcina sp. NCCP-2331. Next base: position 17,519 of record NZ_BRCD01000002.1, on the reverse strand, counting down.
CACGTTATAGCTAAATCGCAGACCACCGTGATATCCAATCATTCAAACGGGACGATAGAACTCAATGAAATGGATACGATGCTGCTTGAAATTCTGGCAATCGTTGAAGAATATCAGCGTAAACTGCATAATGCGAAAATTCGAAGAGGCATGAAGCGGGCTGTCCAAAAAGGTTATGACCCATCAAAAAACTTACATAATATTGATAAAGGTCCCGGCAGAGAACGATTAGTTATTCCAATAGAAGAAATTATTTCGTTGCGCGATAAGGGGCTGACCTTTGAAGAAATAGCATCTGTATTGAACGGACTTGGCCACTCAGTCAGCAAAGCTACCGTTCATAGAAGATATAAAGAGTTTATAGAGAAGGAACACTAATCTGTTGCACTTTTCCTCCAGGTTGTTTACATTTTAATAAACAAGAAATTTTGGAGGTTCTTAAAGATGCTATCAGAAAAGAAAATTAGTCGAATCAATGAGCTTGCTAATAAGTCGAAAACGACAGGTCTGTCAATTGAAGAAGCGAAGGAACAGACACAGCTTCGAAAAGAATATTTAGAAACATTTCGTTCAAGCATGCGGGAAACAATTGAATCTGTCAAAGTGATCGATGCAGAAGGTAATGATGTGACGCCAGAAAAGGTCAAAAAAGCACAGGCCGGTCATAAACCGTTAAATTAAGTATTGACAGCTGATTAATATTGTAATTGGTTAAGGAATTGACTACACTAGAGAAGGAATACTCACAAACATAATCAGAAGAGACAGTACGGAAAGGATGTACAGAATGACCGAAAAAATCGATCAACTGGCAATAACAACAATCCGAACGCTATCAATCGATGCGATCGAAAAAGCGAACTCCGGACACCCGGGTCTTCCTATGGGTGCAGCACCAATGGCATACACCTTATGGACAAAGTACTTACACCATAATCCGTCAAATCCCCAATGGTTTAACCGCGACCGTTTTGTTCTTTCGGCAGGCCACGGTTCGATGCTGCTCTACAGCCTGCTTCATTTAAGCGGGTATGGTTTGACAATCGATGATATTAAGAATTTTAGACAGTGGGATTCAAAAACACCAGGGCATCCGGAGTACAAACACACAGCAGGTGTAGAAGCTACAACAGGACCTCTAGGACAAGGAATTGGTATGGCTGTAGGTATGGCAATGGCTGAGAAACATTTAGCCGCAACATACAATAAACCTGGTTTTGACATCGTTGATCATTACACATATGCCCTTTGCGGTGATGGAGATCTGATGGAAGGTGTGGCAGCTGAGGCAATTTCACTAGCCGGCCACTTGCAGCTGGACAAATTAATCATACTTTATGATAGTAATGATATTTCATTGGACGGCGACTTAGGCATGTCATTCTCTGAAAATATCAAAAAACGTTTCGAATCATACGGCTGGAATTATCTTCGTGTAGACGACGGCAATGACATCAATTCGGTTTCCGGCGCGATTGAAGAAGCAAAAGGAAACACCGGCGGTCCTACGATCATAGAAGTAAAAACAGTCATCGGATATGGCTCGCCAAATAAATCAGGTAAATCTGACGTTCACGGCGCCCCGCTTGGTGAAGATGAACTAGCGTTGACAAAAGATTACTACAAGTGGACATTTGAGGAAGATTTCCATGTTCCGGATGAAGTATATGACCGTTTTAAAGAAACATCCGAAGAACTAGGCGTGAAATCGGAAAATCAGTGGAACGAACTGTTCAGTCAATATGAAAATGAACATAAGGAATTGGCAGCACAATTGAAAACGGCTATTGCCGGCGAACTGCCTTCTGACTTGAAAGAAGGCATGCCTGTCTATGAGGCAGGTGCTTCAGTTGCGACTCGTTCGGCTTCCGGAGATTCCATTAATGCGCTGGCTTCTGTATTGCCTTCTTTGTTCGGCGGAAGTGCCGATCTTGCGGGTTCGAATAAAACTTCTATTAAAAATGCTGGAGATTTCTCTTCTGAAAATTATGAAGGACGAAATATTTGGTTCGGCGTTCGTGAATTTGCCATGGGTACAGCATTGAACGGAATGGCTTTACACGGTGGAGTTACTGTCTTTGGCGGTACATTCTTTGTGTTCAGTGACTATGTAAGACCTGCAATTCGCCTGTCTGCCCTGATGGGTCTGCCTGTCACATATGTTTTTACTCACGACAGCGTGGCAGTCGGAGAAGACGGTCCTACACATGAACCGGTTGAACAGCTGGCTTCATTGCGTGCGATGCCCGGCTTATCTATTATTCGTCCGGCAGACGGCAATGAGACATCTGCCGCTTGGTATACAGCCGTAACGTCTAAAAACACTCCAACGGTTCTGGTACTCTCCAGACAAAACCTGAAAGTACTTCCGAAGTCAAAAGAATTGGCAATGGAATCTGTACAAAAAGGGGCATATGTCGTGTCTCCTGCTTCTAAAGAAATTGCTGATGGTATTTTGATTGCGAGTGGATCTGAAGTCAGTTTGGCAGCGGAAGCACAGCAGGCTCTAAAAAAACAAAACATCGATGTCAGTGTAGTTTCTATGCCTTCTTGGGATCTATTTGAAAAACAAGATCAGGCATATAAGGATTCTGTTCTCCCGAAATCAGTGAAGAAACGTTTGGCAATTGAAATGGGCGCTTCGCTCGGATGGCATAAATATGCCGGCGATGAAGGGTCGGTTATGGCAATCGATACGTTCGGCGCAAGTGCACCCGGCGATCTTGTCATTGAAAAATACGGTTTCACTGTAGAGAACGTAGTGAAGCAATTTAAAAAACTTCAAAATCAATAATTAATTTATAAAACACATCCCTTCGTTTCTTGCGGAAGGATGTGTTTTTTATATTTCAGATGAGATGGGCTTCGCAACTTTCCGACAATAATAGTGAGGAAGTTTTCCGCCATCTGACAAGAATTTAGTGAGACAAGCTCTATGATAGTAATCAGGAGGTGTTCGTTATGAGGAAATATGAAATTTTTAAAATTAAAGCAGAGTATCAATCCTTCATAATGGGACGTGAACGGTTACTATTTGATTTGTTAGCGGTGGGTCCTTCTACTAACTATCAGGAAATTGAATATTTATGTGATCAATTGAATGAATCGGAACTCGACCGGCTGATCCAGCAGAAATTGGGTAAAAGCTTTGATGCTATCGATTCCTGCCATAATGAGTACCGGTTAACCCATTTAATTAAAGGGGAAGTGTTCATCAAAATGGGGACACATTGTATACAAGTCTATTGCCAAGGCTCCAGAATGCTTGACTTGGATTTATTCGTAGCGCTCTCGAGTTCGACAGACCGCTTTTTTGCAGTGATGAACGAGCAAGAGGAGTGCGGCTGGCTGAAACCCGTAAAATATTCAGAGCGTATGATCTTAGAAGACTCGGTTATGTAAAAACTTCTGAACAATTAGCGAACAGTTATTGCTATTCACTGCTGCTATGTTGTATAATCCTTCTTGGTAGTATGTAATCGAACTATTTTTAATGAGGGAGGTTTGGCAGCAATGACTCTATGGATAGCAATTCTCTTGATCGTCGTCGCTTTGATCGGCGGGGTAGCACTCGGCTTTTTCATCGCGCGTAAATATATGATGAATTATTTGAAGGAAAACCCACCAATTAATGAACAAATGTTACGTATGATGATGATGCAAATGGGACAGAAACCCTCACAAAAGAAAATCAATCAAATGATGGCTCAAATGAACAAGGTTCAAGACAAGCCCGATAAAAAAAAATAAGCTGAACATTGATATAAAGCCGTTTTAACAGCATTTGAAATAAATAATATAGGTCATTCATTTGATCTCATTTATTTTTTCATGTTGTTAAAATTAAGGTTATATTTCAAAGATAAATCACTTTTCACTGATGGAAACTTAATCAGTGGGAGGTGATTTTTTGTTGTTGTTGAGCGATTTAATAGAAGAACATATCTATCATGCGAAAGCAGAAAACTTAACCAAGAAAACAATTATTAATAAAACGCATGAATTAGGTCATTTATGTTCATATCTTCAAGAAAAAAGAGCAATTACAGAACTTGATAAAATTACTGTTCATGATTTACGTTCTTATTTTAGATTCAAGCAGAAACAGAACTTGCAGCCACAATCAATTGTTACGAAAATGAAACTTATTTCTGCCTTTTTTAATTGGTGTATTAAAGAAGAGTATATAGAAGATAATCCAATGAGAAAAGTAGACAGACCTAAAGTACAGAAAAAAGTTTTAGAGGGATTTACTCAAAATGAGGTAGCTAAAATGGTCAGCTCATACAGTTACCAAGATTTCTATGAGTGTAGAAATAAAGCGATTGTAGCTATGCTTGCTGATTGTGGCCTGAGAGCAATGGAATTACGTGGACTTACTATTGAGAGCGTACGAGATACCTCTATCTTAGTGAATGGCAAGGGGAATAAAGAAAGAGTAGTTTATATCAGCCCCACCTTAAAGAAAATATTAATCCGGTATGAACGTATGAAGAAGAAGTATTTTGAGGATAAAATTGTGAAATCTAATCATTATTTTTTATCCTATCAAGGCGATTATTTAAGTCATATGTCACTAGACAAGATTGTAAAAGAAGCAGGCAGAAGAGCAGGAATAGGAGGTAAAAGAGTTAGTCCTCATTCATTCAGGCATTTCTATGCAGTTACTTGTATCACTAATAATATAGATGTTTACACGCTTTCTCGATTGCTAGGTCATTCAGAAATCGGGACAACTCAACGGTATCTCAGTAGTATGACAGATTTACAAATTGAACAAAAAGCAATGAATACAAGTCCACTGAGCAACTTAGGGAGGTCAAAAAATGAATAATGTATTAGATGATCTTAAAGAATGGCTGAAAGCTTACAATCATGAATCTGATGGCTATAAAGATACAGATGCTATCACATGTATTCAAAATGCACTCAAAGAATTGGAAAAGTATCATACTCATTTTGAGAATGAAAAATTCTAAACGCAAAAAAGGACATATGCGCTAACATATGCCCAGCAATAAATAAATCTACCCATAACTTAATATGGTTTACCCGTCTTTACAATATCAAAATTTTATTGATATTGCAAGGTTTATTAAATATTGCCTTTTTTAAGTAGGAAAACCAGTCGAGGTTGCCGATAAATCGACTATAAACACACATCGTCAGGACATGCCCCTTCCACTGCATAAAGTGGGGATATATCACTCTTTAAAGCGTTCCTTATTCCGCTGAGTGACGAATGGTGAGCGCAACCATTAATGGCGTGATGGGATTATCGGGTTACTATGGTAACGGTAATTACATTCTGGATTCACTAAGGACGATAATTTAGTGGGAATGTAAAAGGTGAAAACCTTCATTTGAATAAGGACATACAAGCTACCTCAAACTACACGAATATGATGCTGAATGTAAATGTTACTTTATTTCTTTCAACTATTTTTTTGTTGTCAGAAGTAAGGTAACATTTTTACGCCAATTTCCTAAAACTTCCGCCTATTCTGCTGAATGTGAAGCCCAATGTCAAGCGTAAACTCTTATGAATCCTAAAAATAAATCCTAAATAAAAATGTAAACCATATGAATTTATAGTATATATAATAGAGAGTTGCATAACGGATTATATTATATATTAAAATTATTAATATCATATAGAAGGAAGAGTATAAATCTATTCACCTATATTCATCTACTATAAATTCATATGTTTTACAATAATATTAAAAGTGGATCATATCGAATAAGTAGATAAATCAGTAATAATATAAAAGGGAAATTTTATCGGATTAGAAACGTGATACCTATGCGGTTTGTGAGGTGTTACTTTATTGAGAAAATAAATAAAATAGCAGTTGCGGATGAGGGTCTGAAACCCTATAATGTATAATGAGGGAATAAAAGTAAATTGGGGATAGGGGAAGATAGAATGAATTTTAAAGAGAAGATACAGGCACATAATGCAGGGGGATATGATTTCACAGGAGAATTAATTTCGCTTGCTCTTTCTGATTGTTTTAAGACGACTATGACAGTAACTTATAACGAGCATTTGTATACAGATTTCACGTTACCGCCTGATGAACAGATAGAAGAAACCGTGTATTTGCCACATTGGCGACCAGAATACTCAGAAGGTAAAACTTATGAGGAAAAATTGGCGAGGAATTTTAAAGTGATGATTGCACGCTACACACGTAAAGCGAATGGAATCCGTAAGAAGAAAGAATTTGAAGGTACTCAAGAGAAGTTGATGAATGTTAATAATGACCGTTTACACTACATTTATAGTAAACTCATTGAATACGGCTATCACTACTACAAGGATGATTTTGACAAGCTACCTCTTAAAATGATTTACAAGCGTATTGAAAAGCGTGAAGGCATTTATGAGAGGACTGCATTTAGAAATACTATCAAACCATTTCTTGATATACTCCCACATATCAATCGGGACAAACAGAAGCTACTGGATCAATACATACCTTTAATCGAGGACGCGATCATTGAGGTATTACCCAGAGTGGATTTACAGCGAACAGAAAGAGATATTATTGCGTATATCGCCGTTAGCGTAAGGAATAATGTGAACAGGAAGATTACTAAACTACTTGAATCTAAAGTTCATCAAATTGACGGTGAGAAATACTATCTTTCTAAAGAGCAGATTAGAGCAAAAAAATTCAATAAAACTAAGGCGAATACAATCTTGAAAATTAATGAAAAGAAGCTTACTGCCAATCAATATGTGTTTTTCGATATGCTATGTAGGCAGATAGAAGAAGAGTTTAAGGCATTAAATGTTCATCCCTTCACATTCGACAAAGAAGGGAATCCTATTAATATTAATAAGCGGTACTTTGCCAAGAAGATGGGAATGAATGAAAGTGCGTTCAAACAACGTCTGAGACGGTTTCCAAAATCATCATAAAATGTCACACTTTTTTACTATAATTAGGTTTATTGAGAGCTACTTTTGTCAAGTGGTTTTATAGTATTTATTACCTCCTAGTAAATAGATACTTTATATTATCAAGATTTATTTTATAATTGCTCAGGGCGTGCTACTGCCATATAGCACGTCTATTTTTTATGTCTATCAGTAAAATATTTCAATAAATAATTTTAATATAGTTGTCACTCCGGTGATAGCAATAAAAACATACTGCCAAACGGCAAAAAGGAGAAGAAGAAAATGTCAGAAGAAAAAGTAGAAAAAACATGGGAAGAACACAAACAGGAAATTGAGCAAGAAGTTGAAGCAAATGGTGGACTGGATGAAGTATATAAGCATATGACACCAAAAGATCATATTGCAGAAATGACTGATAAACGTTCATTTGATGAAAAGATGAATGACCATATGACTATTAAAGATCATATTGCTGAGTTAGAGCAGATGCAAGCAGAAAGTAAGAAACGAATTGAAGAAAGAGAACAAGAATTATTCCAGAAGGAAGTAGCGTTCTCGCTATCACAGCATAACCTAGAAGCGTTTAAAGACATTATTAATGTTAGTACACCTGATGAACTAGAGGACGCTGTACAGAAGCTCTGCGGCATTGTGAATGAAATTAAAATTGGTGCTTCTTATGTACCAAAAGAAAATCTAAAGCAAGCAGAATATGAAACAGCCAAAGAAAATAAAGACGTTAAATCTATGATTGGCTCAAAGTTAGCCAATTTATTTAAATAATACAGCAATCACAAAAAAACTAAAACTAAAAAATAGAATGGAGAAATATATAATGTTTAAATCAACAGATTTCACAGCAACAGAACAAATTTCATTATCACAGGAGCTTGCGGTACTCGGTATCGAATCTACACCATTTACATCTTTACTATTGTCTAAAGGCGTGGATAAAGCAATGTCAACAATCCACACATGGAAAGAAAAATCCCTTGCAACAGACGGTGAAACAGATGCAGTAGAAGGATCAGACACAACTACTTTCCAACAATCTGCAAAACGTGAGATTTCAAATATCTTACAAATTTTTAAGCGGGCTGTCAGTATCAGTGGGACTGCTTCTTCTATGCAATCTACTAAATTTTCCGAAGAGGTAGCGGATCGCCTTTTGGAACTAAAAATTAAACTAGAGTCAGTCCTTATTAACGGAGAAAAGGCGGACGGTTCTTCTGCTCCATTTATTCGTCAAATGTCAGGATTAGTTGAATTTGCAGGCAATGAAGTATCAGGTGCAGACGTTGAACAACTACTTAAAGACGGTATGCGTAATTTGTGGAATCAGAAACTGACAAGCGGTAATTACTATGCATTTGTAAACGCTGATGTAAAAGATAAGATTGACGCTATCTACAAGAATTCTTATTCTTATCAGCACAAAGAAAATAACTTTGGGATGATCGTTGAACAGATTAATACTAACTTTGGAGTTGTAAATGTTGTTCTTTCCCGTGACATTCCAGCGGATAAAGTTGTATTGTTCAATGATGACTATGTGAATATGGTTGCGTTGCGTGAAGCAACATTTGAACCTCTTGCTAAATCAGGCGACAGCACTAAAGGTCAAATTGTAGGCGAGTATTCACTTAAAGTGGGATCACCTAAAGCAGTAGCAGTTCTTACAGTAGGCGAATAATTAACACTATCAAGCTCTTACTCTTAATCGAGTAGGGGCTTTTTATTTTGAATCAAACTTAAAAATTTTAATGAGAAGAAGGAGAATGAAATATGGAGAAAATAGAATACTATTTCTTGCAACGGAGAAGAAAGAAAATCACTCTAAAAGAGCTTGCCGTAGCATGTGATTGTTCTATCGGGCTAATTTCCCTTTATGAAAATCATAAGGCGAACATGTCACCTGAAAAGGTAAAAAAGTATCAAGAATTTATCACTAACAAATAAAAATATAAAAAACACTTATGAGAAGGAGTTGTAAAAATGAACTACCTTGTAACTTAGCTTTCCTTTTTCTCATTTATGTAAGCTATCCCTCGTTAAATTTGACGCAGGGGTGTTTTTACTGGTTTTTAGAAACCTTTGGAGAAAAAGGAAAGCATAATATGCTTAGGGTGGGCTTGTCACCTGATTCACAAACAAGTAACGGAAATCTATTTTGCATTAGTTCAATATGCTATGCAAAAAGAAATCAGAGAATTATACCCGAAATTTATTAATGAAATTGATGAAAAGAAATTTGTATCAGGATTTACAGCGGATATGGACGGCTTACTATGCGCTTCATTTGCTAAACACCATTTAGGATTAGAAGTAAATAGTTTTTATGATTTTAAAGGATTATATGTAGTTGATAACTCAGAAGAAAGAGAAACAGTATTTTTCGATTGTGCTTTAAAGGAAGGTAAATGTTTTGACAATCATATTACTAAATTTGGTGTTGATAGTTTGCTTAATCCAGAATCAGCCAATATAAATAGTGTAATGGACGTTCATAGAGGGCGTTATAGAGATAAGTTTGCAATGAGTACGCTTATACAGCTCTATGCATTATACAATGTTCCACTTCCTAAGACGCTTCAAGGTAAACTCACTGTCCTTTGTTGTGATGTCGGATTTAAGGGTTTCTATGACAATCGTTTTAGAGATCAATTTTTATCTTACCTTCAATATTTTGACATGGTAGAACTTGTAGAGGTCTTAGAGCAATTTACACAAGATCAAATGTATGAATTTATGTTAAGAGCGCAGATGAATATGAGTATTCAAGTACAAAACAATAAACATTTGTATATAGATATGGCCAGTAAAAACTCATACGGTGCTAAATGGCATAACTTTGAAACAGGAATGGACTTAGATTTCTTTTCTAAGCATTTAGAGTACCCTGTGGAACTCCCTGCTTCAAAATTTGAGCTTGTAGAGAAATTTAGGACTGTTACCCTGCAAGCCAGTCAACTGAGCAATGAGATTATAGAGAATGCTCACAGCTATGCTTTCATTAACAGCCAAAAAGTAATGGTATCACTAAAAACGAGAGGACGATAAAATATGAAAAACCTAAATGAAATTACAGAAAAGGATTTCTTTTTCTGCTACACAAAGAAACTTTCCGACTTCCTAAGAGATAATGGTATGAGATATATCATTAAAGCTCATAGCGTAAAGGACGGTAATGTTTTTAGTATGTACCCGCGTACTACTGAGCTTACTAAGTTACTGATTAAATTTAAACAGACAAACTAAGAGAATACTATAAAATATGAAAAACATTAGGAGAAGATAATTATGAAATTTGAAGAGATTAGTAAGGTACTTAACTATGATGAAAAAGAATGGAAAGTATTTATTTCCAATGAAATATTGGGAGAATTGAAGAATCATATTAAAAGTGGTTCACATATTGCATTTGCTTACAGTTACATGTATTTAATAACTTACTTATACCGTTATGCTAAATATTTTAGTGTAGCCGAAATCTTGAATAACGCAAAAATTAAGGAAATTTTAGGATATAATCCGAAACAACAAACTTTAGATTATTTAATCAAGCGTAACGGTCTTTTAGATAAGATCGGCTATACAAAGACAACAAAAGATTATCCAGTAGTATGGGAATACTCAAAAGAAGAAGGATTAGAGTTCACCATGCGTTCAGAATTAGATAAAGAGATTGCTGATATGACTATGCCTATTCCTAAAGGTTTTTTCCTGAAAGAGCCGACACTTTCATTAGATAAAGAGGTGCAGGAGACATTAGAAAACGGTGAAATTGATGAATATGTTATAGATGGGACATTTAAAGACGTAGAAAATACTACTATGATTCCGTTTGAAGTATTTATGTACTGTATGAGTAATGAAAAAATTGGTTGTATAGGATTTTATTTATACGCTTTCTTGAAGCGTGGTAATGATGTTTTTGCAGAGGGTTATGATGTTTCATTTGAAGAGTTGATAGAAGAAACAGGTTTATCTAATGGAACGGTCAATAAATACATGGCAATACTGAAGAGTTATAAAATGATCGACTTTGAACATAAACAAGAATATTTCTCGCTTGCACTTCCCAGAGAAATGAGAAAGAAAACTAGATATAATGTGAGAGATTTTGATTTCTTCAATGAAAAACCTTCTAAATTCCAAAAAATGAAGAAAATCAGTGCAGAGGAATGTGCAATGCTGCTACAAAAAGAGAGAGAAGAATTACAGAAAGAATATGCCCCGAATAAAATTGAAATAGATACAAATATTTTACCGTTTTAAATTAAATAAGATGTAAAAAAGGGTTCTATTGACTAATTATTATAAAAGTCGATAGAACCCTTACTACATATTCATGTGTTTTACAAAAGGAGAAGATGAAATATGAATATATATGACAAACTAAATCAATTATCACCTAAAAAGAGGACTTATACCATTTGGCGTTTTAATTTAGAGTGGGATCAGTCAAAGCCCAAACGTACAGAAGAAGAATTATGTGAAGTGTTGGGCGTGAAGTCACTCAATGAATATTTGCGTTGGGAGAAAAAACCTGAATTTCTCGAGATTACACAATTGTACCTGCAATCAAAATTTAGCAATGACATTGAAGAAGTTTATTTATCAGTCGTAGAGAAAGCAAAAGAGGGCGATACGCAAAGTGTGAAACTCATGCTGCAATTGCAAAAAGAAATAAGAAGTTTTAATGAATTGAAGTATAAAAAGAAATCAAATAATGATGACATGTTTGATGATTTGGAGATTGTTTGATTATGACTAAAAAGAAAATACTTACACCACAAGAAAAGATAAAGTTGATATTTAATGATTTTGAGCTATTTGCAAAGAACTTTTTGTATATAACTGATAATAATAACGATGTAGTTCCGTTTGAGTTGAATGAAGCGCAGAAAGATATTGAAAAATTGATGAAAACTAATCGTTTTATTGTGGTAGGAAAAGCCAGACAGGCGGGAATTTCAGTTTTTACTCTAAGTCGAGCGTTGTACCGCGCCCTAACAAATGAAAATGAGAATATTCTTATTGTTTCCTATAAATCAGACAGTGCAAAAAGTTTATTCGACACGTTGAAGAAAATTGAGTCGTATCTTCCCAGAGAACGCTACAAGGGGCTATTTCCTACTGTAAAGCGTGATAACCGTGGGGAGTTGCTATTTAGTAATGGCTCTAAAATTAGTAGTGTGACCTGTGGAAGCAAGTCAGTTGGACGTGGATCGACTTACACTTATATCCACTGCTCAGAATTTGCTTTTTGGCAGAATCAGGAATCACAATTATTGTCATTAGAGCAATCCTTAGCAAAAGGGGCTAACAGTCAATGCACCATAGAAACTACATCAAACGGAACAGGAAATTATTTCTTTAAATTATATACGGCTGCTATGAAGGGTGAATCTAAATATGTCCCTGTCTTCATTCCGTTTTATCATAAATTATATAAAAAACAGTTCGCTTATGACCATGAAGAAGCTATGCAGTGGTATATGGCAAATAATAAAGGTAAACGACTGAGTAAAGCCGATTTAGATGATGAAGAGTTACAATTATTTGAAGCAGATGCAAACCTCAAAATGTTAGCATGGAGACAGTGGAAGATAATGGATATGGAAGGTGTAGAGCAATTTTATCAGGAGTATCCTGCTAATCCTATGCAGTCATTTATTTCTACTGGAAACAGCGTTTTCGATCAATCTAAGGTGCTTAATCGTATGGGTAATACTATTGAACCTTTAAGCCGTGAGGACGTAATAGAGGGTATACAGGACTTCCCTGAGTACCTTGTCCGATTCATTGGCAAAGGATTAGATATATTCCATTTACCAGTACCGAATATGCGCTATTGGGGCGGCTCAGATGTTTCATCAGGTGGTGGAAATGACAGTTCAACTCTAACCATTTTAGATAGTGACGGACAGGAAGTAATCCATTTTAATAGCAACAAAGTACCTGTATATGAGTTTGCTGAGGTATTGAACGATTTAGGGCGTATCTGGGGGTATGCTTTTTTGTGCGTGGAGAGAAATAGTTATGGATTGCCTTGCATTGAGCGTTTAAGAAAAGACCACGAATTTATGAATTTATATAAGCAAAAAATTTTCAATGAGCGTGGAGTACGTTCTACTCAGTTAGGATTTACTACTACTCAAAAAACAAAAGCGATTATGGTATCTGACTTCAAAGAGTCGTTTGAAAAGGGATTAATTAATATTGACAGTCAGCAGACGTTACAGCAGATGCAATTATTTTTAGAGACAGACGGTAAAACTGGAAACAAAAGAGGGAACTCTAGTTCGCATCATGATGATAGCGTTATTTCGGCATGTTTAGCAGTACAGGCAATGAAAATGAACAAATACTATGTAGATTGAAAGGAATGGAATACATGAATTTAAAAGAATATGTAAAAGTAAAACATAATAATAAATCAGATTGGTTCTTGCAGGAAGTAAATAGTGTATCTAATGCCCAGAAAATTATGAAGGTGAAAGCCAATAAAGATTATTTAGACGGTAATCATGATATTTTACAACGCCCACCGTTCTATCATAATGGGGTGCTTGTAGAGCCACGTAAGATAGTTATTAACCTTGCTAGACAGTTGATTAATTGGCAGACAAGTTTCCTATTGCGGCATGATGTAGTGGTAGTAGGACAGCAGAGAGTAGCAGATGAACTGAATGAGGTAAGCAAACGTGCAAAGTTTAATCTAAAGAATACTGAAATCTTGAAGAAACTACTTTGCTACGGACAATGTGCAGAATATATCTACCTCGATAAAGGAAGAATTACAAGTAAAATCATTGATCCTTCACAGTATACACCTATATATAATCGACACAATGAATTGATTGGATTGGTTGAGTTCTATTCATGGAATGGTAGAGATTACTATACAGTTTATGATGAAGAAAAGGTACAGGAATATGAGAGCGTAAAGGGTAGATTACAATTAACGGCTCAGTATGCTTCATTAACTGGATTGCCTGTAATCTATTCTAGTAATGATCTGATTGGTAATAGTGAGGGCAGAAGTGATTTAGAAGATTGGAAGGGTATTCTTGATAATATTGAAGATTTATTGTCAAAATATACTGACAGTTTTTACAGTTACCTTAATCCGATACCAGTCGTTTCAGGTCAGCAGTTAAAAGGTGGGATGGATAAAAACCAAGTATCGCAAGGGCTTATCTTAGATGACGGGGCTTCATTCTCTTTAGTAACAGGTAAGATGGACAGTAACACGTTTAATTCACTGTACAAGACGCTATTCGATACACTAATGCAGGTGTCAGCAACGCCTTCCGTAGCATTTGGAGACAGTCAGATCAGCAACGTATCAGAGCAGACGGTTAAGCTACTGTTCAGTTTAAGTGAGGTCAAAGCCAATCAGAACGAGAGCCATCTAAAGCATGGATTCAATAAGCGTATGAGTAAGGTACGTGAGCTATTGACTTATAGAGGGTTCACAATGACAGATGATGAGTTCTATTCAGTTGATTTCACATTTACCTATAATATTCCTATGAATGAAGGGGAAATTATTAGTAATATGCAGAAATTACGTGAAATGAGTGGAATTAGTATTGATACACTGCTAGAGAATAATCCCTATGTGCAAGATGTAGAAATGGAAAAGCAAAGGTTACAGAATGAGAGTGTAAATACTATGGGTAATAGGGAAGATACTTTAGCGTGATAAAGGATTAGTTTTAGGGAGTAGCGGGAAATAAGTAGGGGGAAGTTTGAATGGAAACGTGATAGGTATAGGGAAAAGTGAGATAGTGTATATATTGAAAATTTCTCGCCTGTTATATGTGAGAATCGTTATCAATTAGATTTTTTAGTAGGGGTATATATTTTTTTTTTATTTCCATTCCTATTCCGTTCTCATTCATCTTTTTATTTTCATTATCCATACTAGCTCATTCATCTATTTTTGAGTTAAAATTCAATCCTGTTTAGTTTTAATTATATTTAATATTGAACAGGTATTCATTTTATATAACAGTCCCATATTTCCCTGCTCATTATAATCTGCCTATATATTAATGATCCAGTATATCCGTTATCTGCTCATATATGAAAATTATAGTATAATCAGAGTATGGCAATATATAGAGAATATATGTAAATTATATGTAAAAATATTGAAGTTGATATATAGGGAAATTACAGAAAAAGGGTATAATTAGAAATGTATAAAAAATGTATAATATAATCCAATTTGACACAAATTAGACACATTTAATGCCGATAACTTTAATTATGTATTCTAAAGAATATTCTGATTATTAACGTATACCTTGATATTACAACGTTTGTAACGTGTTGGTTGTTGGTGGATTAGAATATGGAATATTATAGGAAATACATATTTATTCATATTAATAGGAATCGCATAGGTATCACGTTTGTTAATTAATGGGATAATATATAGATGGTAAATTATACAGTGAATATACATTAAAATTATAGGGGAATACGCTATATGAATGGAAATAATATGGAATAATTATAATGGTGAGTTTGCTGCGTATAATATGGGGATGTATAGGAAAATATATAATATAGTGAAATATATAGGAAAATTATAGAAAAAATATAATAGTGGCGGTTTGAATTGATATATATATATTATGGAATACATTAAAAAAGTTTAATAAAATGATAATTTTAATCTGATAATATACAAGGGAATAGGGATAAGAAGAAAGAAAAATAATTAAAATATAAAATAAAATTATCAATAACTCTAATTAAAAAATAAAATTTTATACCATATCACTTTTTTCACGCACATAATATTCTGCTTTCCCACAACATAACTAATCCTATCCCTTTCTTCTCATATCCAATAGCCAGCGTTCAAATATAGCCACTATATATTAATCCCAGTATGATTCATCCTGAACTATCTATTTAACCGTACAGATTAGAATAGAAATTAAAAATTGTGTCCTCATAATAGAGGGCTTTTTATTTTGAAATTGACTTCCAAATTTAGTAGGTAATATGGTAGTATGGAAACAGGATAATATTACTATGGAAGGTGATTATATGAATAAGTGGTATATAACTATTCCTTTTGCTTCTATATTATTAATAAGTGGATGTGGCAGTACAAGTTCTACTGACAATGATGATTCCAAACTGTCTGTAACAGAAACCATTGAGGAATCGAGTGTTAAAGAACAAGAAGAAGTAAGGGGTAGAGATAAAACAGCTACATATATTACACAAGAAGAACTAGAAAAAAGAAGAGAAGAAAGGGATAGGGCATATCGTTTAGAACATGGTACTGATAATGCTTCATCTAGTAAACAGGCGCCAACAATCGGCATGACAGATTATGAAGTTATAGAAACGACATGGGGAAAACCTACTAAGATAAATAAAACAGAAACAATAAATGGAATTAGAGAACAGTGGATATATTCAAATGGCTATTTATATTTTGAAGATCATTATCTGGTTTCTATAAGTTCTTCAAGATAATACAACTTGTAGAAATGAAAAATTGTCACTTATGGAGGGTATTAAATGAAAAGATTGTTTATGATTATTCCGATTGTTTCTATTTTATTGTTAAGTGCTTGTAGTGATTCTAACAAAGATGAAAAAGAATTAGAGAATCAAGTTGCAGCGGAAGAAGTGGAAAAGGAAGAAGAAAGAAATGCTGAGGAAGAGAAACAACTACTAGAAGATCAGGCGGCAAAAGAAGCAAAAGAGAAAGAAGAAAGAAAGAAAAAGGATCGGGAAGAGATGGGCAAAGAAATACTTGATAATTTGATTATAGAAGAAACTTCTTGTGAAGCAGTCAGAAACTTTATACAGGTAAATGGTTATGTGAAAAATGAAAGTATTTATGGGTTGATGAGTATTAAAGTAAGAGTTGAATATCTTGATTCTTCACAAAATGTAGTAGATACAGATTATACATTTGCAGTAGCACCTGGTGAGGTTTTATTACCTAATGAAAGAAAGTCATTTAGTTTAATGTCTCCAGTAAATGATAGCATATCTAATTGTAGCTATTATGTATATGACGTTGATTATTAAAGTATAAACTAAATTGTAAATCAATAAAGGTATTACTTCCTGTATATTGAATTAGGTATATATGAGGGGGTGAGAAATATGGATAAAGCGGAGTTATTGCTAAATAAGGTTATTCCCGTGAGTATAAATAAATTATTATTAGATGACAACAGTGATTTTTTTCTAATGGAAAATAATCATATTAAACACAAAGACAAATTAAGAGAAAGATTTAATGAAATATCAAAGGAATATTTAAATGGTTTATTAAAAGAGAAAGAACAATACTTGCTGGAGTTAAAAGTTAAAGAAGAATTGTTAAAGTATACGCTAACAATGTTGGAAGGTATTCTATCTCATGATGAAAAAGAGAAGTTGAAGAGTGAGATTGAAATAGTTATGGTAGATATTAATAATTTTTCTAAGGAATTTAAAAATATTCAGAACCTTGAAAATGTATTATACAGCGTATTTAAATAATTACCTAAGTCACATCTAAATGGTGTGGCTTTTTCTTATGTATAAAACGAATAAAAGGAGAGAACACATA